>JAOZVT010000825.1 GCA_025869455.1 Prosthecobacter sp. | reverse complement strand
GGGGTGTAGCTGCGCCCGCCAGGGCGTGGGGGTGGCGGGATGCGTTGGGGCGGACGATGCCGACGAGACGTCGGCGCTCCCAGTAAGGGCTGGGTGGCTCGAGGATGGGTGAGCTTCGACCTTCACCGATGCCAGTTGGGGCCCAACTGGCCTACTTTTGGGGCTGGTCAGTAGCACCGCAAGAGATCGGAAGGTCGCAGGGAAAAGCCTTGGAGAATTTCTTCTCTGCGGTTTTCGGGTCTCTTGCGGTGTGAAGGTTTGGGCGAACGTGGGTGCCTTGGGCGGACGATGCCGACGAGACGTCGGCGCTCCCAGTAAGGAGGGGTCGTTCGGCGCTTGAGAGCTTCGACCTTCACAGAAGCCAGTTGGGGCCCGACTGGCCTACTTGGGGGGCAGCTACGGGGGGGAGGCGTTTTTTTTGGCGGGATTTGTTAGAATGATGAAGGCTGCTTGGTTGTATGATTTTTTAGAAATGGGGGCTGTTTTGTGGGTGGGTCTTAGTTGCTTAAGGGTGATTAAAGAGTAAGAAAATGGTCAATTAACGACTTGCGCTGTTCCTTTAGGTTGTCTATGGCATTCTGCATGAAGCTATTTAGTTCTCCGACTTGGCTGTTTGTTTTCTGCTCCCTTGGGGCTTTGTTGATGCCAGTGGAGGCGTGGGCTCAGAATCGCTTCAATTCGCTGCCGGAGCCGCGTGTGAGCTTAGGCTTGGTGCCTGAGGGGCCGGAGGGCATGATTAAGGTGGGCACGCCGCAGGTCTATTCCCGGCAGTTGGTGTTCCGGGATCGGGCGGAGGAGATTCAGTATCTTTCGGATAGGCTGAAGGCGGCGAAGGAGTTTCCGACGACGTTTCAGGGCATTGTGGATTCCCGTTTTTATACGGCTTTGGGCCTGCAGATGGCGCTTTCTGTGGATCCGCTGACGGGGCGGATCGCGGATCAGTCGAAGATCAATCAGGCGCTGAATCTGGAGCAGCAGGTGCAGATGGATGAGCTGGAAAATGAGATCAAGGTGCTGGATGCTCAGAGGCGTAAGGAGGAGGCGAAGAAGCTGCTGGAAGCGGCTAAGAAACCTGCGGAAGATCCCAAGGAGGGGGAGGACGCCCCAAATCCTATCCTGCCAGCTCCGGCGGTGGATGATCAGGCGAGGAAAGACATCGCGGCATTGCAGTCAGAGCTCGCCGCATTGAAAAGTGCCGGGCCCACCGTGCCAGCTGATGCAAATAATCGGGTGAAGTCGGCACCCGCTGCGGAAACGGACTCCACCGTGCTGAAAAATGGGGGCAGGGAGGGAAAGGAGACCACGGCCTCGCTGACACAGATTGAGAAAGAGAGGGCGGTGCTGGAGGTGCGGCGTTTTTTGCAGAATGAGCGGCGGCGGTTGAGCTTTGACGGCATGCATGATGCAGAGGGATCCATTGCGGTGGATTTGGGCATGTTGGTGACCATGATCCCCCCGAAGGGACGGGATGCCTATGCGGTGGTGGAGGCGTATGTGGAGGATGTGCCTTTGCCGCAGTCCCTGGAATCCGATAAGATCGTGAAGGTGTGGGCAGATCACTTGCTTTCGGCCATTCAATTGGAGAAGGAGTTTTTGGATATGCGTATGGCTTCTGATGCCTTGCCTTTTGGAGAAAAGTACTTTCAACTGGCGGTGCAGGAGCTGCAACGGGAGGCGCTGAATAAAAACTTGGCGTATGAGGCGGAGGCGGAGGCCAAGATGAAGGCGGAAAAGGCGGCGGCGGAGAAAGCGGCGGCAGACGCTAAAGAGCAGGCGGATAAGGCTGCACGCGAAGTTGCGCAAAAAAGTGCGTTGGCGGAAATGGAGAAGAGGGCCTTGGATGCTGCTAGAAAACAGAAGGCGGCAGCAGATAAGGCTAGGAGCGCTCCCCCTGGGGCTGGGAATAAAAGAACGGGCCCTGAGATTCAGGCGCTTGAGTCACAGTTCTCCGTTACGCTGGATAAAGAGAAACTGGCGAATGTGGCTGTAGCGAAAGCTGAACAGGAACTTGCCACAGCAGAAGCAAATCGTACGGTTGCGGAGGTCCAGGTGGAACAGGCTGAGCAAAAGAAGGAGGAGGTGGAAAAAGAGATGACGGTGTCTCAGGCTGGGCAGCTGGGAAGGTCGTCTATGGAGTTGCTGAATCAGTCCAGCCTAAGCGCCACGAGTTTGTTTTCGCAGAAGTTACTGGATCGGCTCGACGCGAGTAAGCCGCCTGAGACTAACGAGATGAGTTTGACCATTGATCCCATTCGAGGGACGGCGGTGGTAACGGGCGGTGGTGCAGACAGCTCCGACAGTGCGACGGAGAAGAAAATGCTGACGCTGCTGGATCAACTGATTTTGACGATGATCCCGATCCAAGAGCAGGAGCAGGAGAGAAAACGGGATGAAGAACTGAAGAAAGAAGGAAATCCTTTTTTTGCCCGCCTGATGCGCAAGTATCGGGAGCGGCTGCTGAATACTTACCTGGGGCTGTATTTTGGCGATTGTCTGCAGCTCAGGGATCTGGGCAAAGGCTATGAGAGTGGGGATTTCTTATCCTTGATGACTAAAAAGCAGGTGGTGGAGTGTGCGGTACGGACCTTTCTACGCAAGCTATCCAATGATCCTGCGACATCGAGGGTGCGGGTGCTGGCGGTGGATCCGGCGGACCAGGGGCAGAATATTTCCAATGTGGGGGCCACGCAGAGTGTGAGTGATATCGTGATGTCTCTGTCTGCTGTGCTGCCAAATGGCATCGGTGGGAATGGGCGGATGGATTCTTACCGCGACAGTCGGCTCTACCTGCAAAGTGCGAATCGTAAGCCTCTGGTGGTGGGCTTTGTGAATGGAGATGTGGTGGACCCTTCTTTTGGCTGGGTGCTGGGGCCGCGCTATGAGGTGGCGCTGAAGCGGCGCTGGTATCAGCTAGGCATGGGGGAGCCGAGGGCCACCTCTACTTTTACTCATGAGCCGACTCAGCATCAGGTGCAGGTATCCATCGGCATGGCGGCCTGGACACCGGAATTAAAATTGCATCTGAAAACGCATTGGGTGGATAAGGGCACGGGCCTGGCTGCTACACCGCTGAAGTCTTCCCAAACGGTGTCAGTGCGGATGACGCCGGACTATACGGCGATGACGGAGGGTATGCTGGACCTTATCCACGGGAAGCGCCGTCCGCCGCGTATCTTCATTGGGGCAGAGGAAGAGAAGTTTGTCCTCTCCTCTCAGGATAATAAGCACAAGCTGGTGCTGCTGGGGAAGGATATGTGGCGCAGTCCCATGGTGTATCTGGACAGCCTGCCGGCGACATCCGTGGATGTGATGCCTGGGCTGGTGGGTGTGGTGGCGACCTTTGATGGGGCTCTGCCGCTGATAAAGAAGGGACGGACGGACTATGATGTCACCATCACGACGACGGATGGCTTTGACACGATTTACAATCGCGTGGAATCGCCCAAAGCGCCTGCGGCTCCTGCGAAAGACCCAGGTGAGAAGGCGACGGTGCGGCTGGCTTTGGCAAAGGCGGTGATCAAGCATGCGTTCACACAAAATGGGGAACTGAGCATTCCTCTGAATGTGCTGGAAAATCCGTTTCCCTTTCTGCCGAAAAACTTTTTGGAAGCGAAGTGTTTCCCTCTGGGGTTGTATGAAAACATGGAGATGGCAACGACAAAGGTCGGTCTGAACAAGACGATGGCGGTGGTGGTGGGTAAGGCGGATAAACCACTGAAGACGGTGATGCCAACGCTGGAGCAGACCTCCCCCAGCGGGAAGCCGGGATCTGCCCTGATGTCCTTTACAGTGACGATGCAGGTGATGAATGAGCAGGCGGGGGTGCCGGAGATGCGGGATGTGGTGAAGGGGAATCGGCAAGTGCTGCTGGTGGACCCTACGCAGTGCGTGTTTACGGTGCCTGCGGATACGAAGTTTACCCTGGGGGCGGTGGCGCAGGAACTGCAGGTGCCTTTTCCGACTCAGGTGCTGGCGGAGCATTTTAAGCTGGCGTATCCAGAGTTTACAGCGGCTGTGGCGGCGGGGAAGGTGACGCTGCAACTGGTGGATAAGGACCCTGCGACGCGGGTCTATGCGACTCTGGCCATGAAGGCTCCGGCGGGGAATGTGGAGCAGGGGCTGTACTTCCGGGTGCCGCCGATGACGGAGGCTGACTTTTTTAAAGGCCTGACTCTGGAGGCTCCGAAGGATGCGGAGCAGTCGAAGGATTACAGTCTGCGTTTCAGCTTTGGGAATGCCTTTGAGAAGGTGGAGAATAAGGTGACTCTGAAGGTGCCTAAAAAGGAGTAGCCGAAGAAGGAGTAGCCGAAGAAGGAGTAGCAGTGGTCAGTGATCGGTATTCAGTGATCAGTGATCAGTGGTCATGTTTTTTGTTAGGCGTGGGGTGGTGGGGAGGGGACGGGTCGTAGCTGCGCCCGCCAGGGCGTGGTGCGGAGACTCTACTCCGCCATCCTCCTGCGGGCGGCGCAGCCGCGAAGATGCTTGTTTAATGCGGGGACGCTTTGCGGTGGGAAGGTTGGGGCGGACGTGTGTGCTTTGGGGCGAACGAGGCCGACGAGACGTCGGCGCTCCCAGTAAGGATTGGGTGGATCGGGAGGGGAGAACTTCCACCTCCACCGATGCCAGTTGGAGGCCCAACTGGCCTACTTTTGAGGCAGGTCAGTAGCACCGCAAGAGATAAGAAGGCCGCAGAGAAAACCCTTGGAGAATGTCTTCTCTGCGGTCTTCTTAACTCTGCGGTGTGAAATCTGGGGCGAACGTGGATGCGTTGGGGCGGACGGGGCCGACGAGATGTCGGCGCTCCCAGTAAGGAGGGGTCGTTCGGCGCTTGAGAGCTTCGACCTTCAC
>JAOZVT010000824.1 GCA_025869455.1 Prosthecobacter sp. | reverse complement strand
ATGGCCGAAGGCGTGCCTGCCTATTTGATTTTCAGCAATCAGACCCTGGAATTTCTCACCCGCCTGAAGCCAACCTCGATCGAAGCGGGACTGAAAATTCGCGGTGTCGGAGATAAAAAGGCACATACCTTTCTCCCCGAGTTCATCCAGGTGATCAAAAAACATCTCGGGACGTAAGAGCCCATTTTGCAGAGGCTCTTACGTTGAAGTTTTGGCAGTATTACATCCGCTCAACTGTCTGGATACCAAGCAGACCCAGGCCTGTCTTCAAGACACGACTGGTCGCTTCACACAACGTTAGACGCGAATTACGGACGGTGCCCTCACTGTTCAGCACGTGGCAGGCTTCGTAGAAGCTGTGATACGTGTTGGCCAGCTCATACAAATAGTTAGCCAGGGTGTTCGGGCGATGATCCGCCAGCACATCATGCGAGGCTTCAGCGAACTGAGCCAGCTTCAAAGCGAGGGCGATTTCGGCAGGCTCTGTCAGTGCGACATCTGCCGTCAGGGTCACCTCACTGCCTTCCAGCTTGCGAAAAATGGACCGGGTGCGCACGTAGGCATTGATGAGATAAGGCGCGGTATTGCCCTGCAAGGAAAGCATTTTATCCCAGCTAAATTTATAATCGGTTAGGCGATTTTGGCTCAGCTCAGCGTACTTGACAGAACCTGCTCCGATGATGCGAGCGACTTCCGCCTTTTCAGCATCCGAGAGTCCCTGATCTTTTTCCTCTGTCGCCGCACGAGCGCGCTCCATGGCTTCGTCTATGACTTCAAGAAGCCCGACCGTTTCACCACTGCGTGTTTTGAACATCTTCCCATCCGGTCCCAGAATGCTGCCGAAGGCGATGTGAGTCATCTCCGTCGTGTGGCCCATCCGCTTCGCTGCGGCAAAGACCTGACGGAAATGCAACTGCTGGGGAGCACCCACCACGTACCAGATTTCATCGGCTTTCCATTCCTTCACCCGGTAGTCAATCGTGGCTAGGTCTGTCGTCCCATAGAGGAACCCTCCATCGGATTTCTGAATGATGAGAGGCAGAGACTTCCACTCTTTCGTCTCCCGGTCGCGACCCATGAAAGGATCATCTTCGACACCCACCGTGCCATCACTGAAGATGACGGCAGCGCCCTCGCTCAAAGTCGCAATGCCACGAGCCAGCAGGTCCGTGACCAGAGGGGCCAAGGCATCATTGTAGAAACTCTCGCCCATGTAATGGTCAAACTGGATGTCCAGAGTGCCATAAACCTTCTCCAATTGCTCTAGAGTCAGGCGCACGCACTCTTTCCAGATGCCCAGGTTCTCAGCATCTCCTTGCTGGAGTTTGACCAGTTCCCCCTTGCAGACCGTCAATACGGACTCGTCTTCCTTCGTCTTCGCATTGACGAGTTTGTAAGTTCTAACCAATTCATGGATCGGGTCCTTTTTCAGCGCTTCGTGATCGAGCTGGGTCTTCCACCCATGAATGATCATGCCAAACTGAGTGCCCCAATCACCCACGTGATTGTCCGTGATGACTTGATGTCCGACAAACCGTGCGACACGGGCGAGACAGTCACCAATGAAGGTGCTGCGAATGTGCCCCACATGCATGGGTTTGGCGATGTTCGGGGCGCTGAAGTCAATAACGACGGTTTTTGGAGCCGCCACCTTCACAACATCGCAATCGGAAGCATTGGTGATGGCTTTAACCTTGGTCGCAAGGGCCGCCGGATGAATGCGAAAATTTAGGAAACCCGGCCCAGCGATGCTGACCTCACTGCACAGTTCCGTCGTTGGAAAAGCAGCCTTGATTTGCTCAGCTAACGCACGCGGATTCGTCTTGAGTTGTTTCGCCAAGGTCATGGCGGCGTTGCTCTGATAGTCGCCAAATCGGGTATCCGAAGCTAGCTCAACCGAAACAGAGAAACCCTCCGGCAATGAAATGCCAGCGGTAGAGAAAGCAGCCTGGAGATGATCAGTGAGAACAGCGCGAAACATGGGAGGGCGAAGATACCGACATCTGGCAAAAGTCGAACAACTAATGCGTTCAACCCGTGGTTACGCCGCCAGCCATTTCGCCTAGGGTCTCTCAAAAGTCGCCCAAGACAGCGCTAGAGATCATTGTTCGTCATACATTGTACCCGCCCGCCGACCATTGTAGGTCGTGCCGTTGGATTGCTGGATCATGTTACCAATGGCCTGAGTACCGATGCCGTTTTGACGGGTAGAATTATAGACCGTGCCCTGCATACTGCCTACGCCGGGAGGAAGATTACTCTGCGGCTTGTCGGGTGTCGGGATGGCATTCGCCTTCATGTCACTCTGAACCAAGGCATGCCGACTCCATGCCATGGTGTCCACTCGGTTCTGCACCCGTTGGTCGAGCTGTTTTTTGGCCGACTCATACTCCACCGGATCCATGGCACCGCTACGCCGTTGCTCGTCTAACGCCACGTATTCCTGGCGGTACTCAGCACGCACTTGCTGCTCTAATTGGTCCAATCTTTCAGCCGTTGGCACACTGTTCACACATGCCCCCAGTGAAATGGCGAAACCGAGGCAAAGGACGTGGCGAAAACTCATATTTGGCATGTTAACGGACCAAGAACCTCTTTTCAATCCAAACCACAAGACCTTCTGCGGCGTATTTCACTGACGCCACTCCCGAATCCATGCACGCTGACCCGATTGACAGTGATCTTGAACAAACCGCCCCACGCGGAAACTTTTTGCATTACCCTTCCTCACGGCTGGGGGCCAAAATCATTCCGCAAGACCTGACAAACTTCAAAAGTCGCGGGGTTTCCCGGGTGGAGCGCGAATTGCAGCAGGAGTTGGTCGAACTAAGGGAGAAATACCTTCAGGTCATCGACGCCTTCAATTGGAATAAACTCATTTACGAGGCCCATTTTGGCTTTGAGCCTGTCATCGGAGAACTCTACCACCTCTATGCCGTGGAGGGAAAACACCACCTCAGCATGATCGAACCAGAATCCTGGCATCAAAAATGGGTCGGCACCTTCCGCCTGAATGCAGATGGCCGCTGGCAGTTGGAAAAGACGGCGGATGATTTCGATTTACGAGCGTGGATCACCACTCATGTGGAGTAAAGAGGCGCGAATCATGGCCTTTGAGCCCTAGGTGTAGAGACCATTTGCTCACCTTTATCTAGCAAGTCCTAGGACGATTGCACTTGGAAGAAGGGGCGTTGCGGGCAAGAGTCCCTGCTCCCCTCCTTTCTCCTATGCCCACTTTCTCCACCATCGGTCAACGGCTCGCCGGCCCCTGCGGCATTCAAGAATTGATGGATGACTTGGGGGAAGCCCTGTCCATTCACCCAGACATGCGCATGCTCGGGGGCGGACAACCTGCGGCCATTCCTGAAGTGCAGGCTCTGTGGCGAACACGCATGCAGGCCATGCTGGATGATGGCAGTCTGGACAAAACGCTGCTGAACTACGATCCACCGGGAGGAAATCCACTTTTCAGGGAAGCTTTCGCCACATTCCTCAAACGTGAATGCGGCTGGGATGTGACTCGCGAAAACATCGCCATTTTGCCCAGCAGCCAAAGTGCCTTTTTCCTGCTCTTTAACCTTCTGGCAGGCGACACACCGCAGGGTAAAAAGCGAATCCTATTTCCCCTGCTGCCAGACTACATCGGCTATGCCAACCAAGCTCTCACGGAAGGTCAATTCATTGCCTGCCGCCCGATCATTTCCGAACACGGACCCCGCGAGTTCAAATACCACGTGGATTTCGAAAACCTGCGCATCACGCCGGACATCGCAGCCATGTGTGTTTCCTGCCCGACCAATCCAACGGGCAATGTGCTGACCGAGTCCGAGTTTAACCAACTGCGTGATCTCGCCCGTCAGCATGGCATCCCCCTCATGATTGACAATGCTTATGGGCATCCTTTCCCAGATGTGATCCATGGCAGCTTCCGGCCCACCTGGGAGCCAGGCATGATCTTCAGCATCAGCTTGTCAAAGGTCGGTCTGCCCGGCGTACGCACCTCCGTGGTGGTAGCGGATGCTCCCATCGTGAAAGCCCTCTCCAACATGAATGCCATCGTTTCGCTTTCGAATGGCAATGTGGGGCAAGCCCTGCTGTATCCCCTGCTTCAAGATGACACACTGCCACGTTTGGGACGTGAAGTGATCCGGCCTTTTTACAAGGAGCGGTCAGACTTTGCTAAGAACTGCCTAGCCCAAAGTTTGGGTGATCAGGTCCCCTGGGCTTTGCATGCGCAGGAGGGTGCCTTTTTCCTTTGGCTCTGGCTCAAAAAACTCCCCATTCCCGCCGTCGAACTTTACCGCCGACTGAAAGCCCGAAAGGTGCTCGTGATCCCAGGCCACTACTTCGCCTTTGGTCTGGATCAGGAGTGGAAGCACCCGAGTGAATGCCTGCGACTGACTTACAGCCAACCAGCGCACATTGTCGAAGAAGGACTGGCCATCCTGGCGGATGAGATAACTAGACTGAGCAGTTAAATCTCAATCATCCTCTTCTCCAATTCAAAAAGTCACCTCGCTTGCGTTGCCTCAAATTCATCTTGTGACAAGAGCCTGTTCATTGTCGTACCTGTCGAATGCCAGTTTTTTTTAAAACCCGCCCACTCCTGATCCGCCTATGGCGGTTGGCGCTGTTGGTGGTGACGATCTTGGTGATCCGTGAATCGGCGCAACGACACACGCTCGAAGAAACGACGGCGGCCCTCAAGCCTGAGCGATTGCGGGACTTTTTTCCCGATGCAGCCGATCTGGGCGAGGCCATGCCCACCAGCGGCTGGCGGCCTGTTTATGATGCCTCACACAAACTGCTCGGTTAT
>JAOZVT010000823.1 GCA_025869455.1 Prosthecobacter sp. | reverse complement strand
ATAAGCATGGGTGACACTTCCCATGGAACATATTTCAGCTATGAGTCTGAAATAGCTCGACCTACTGTCACCCTGAACTTTGTTTTTCTGATGCTCCGTTCCCTTCTTCTCACGCTGACCTTCACCGCATTGACCACCCACGCTGCGGAAAGCCGTACGGAGCGCGTGGCCACCGTCATGGACACACCAGGCTGCGTCGCCTTTTGGGACTTTGTGAAACGTGAAGACGCAGGTGAACATCGCTTCACCGCGCATGTGCTCCAAGGCGCGACAAACGAGTACGCGCTGGATGCCGGGAACTACGTCAAAGATTACTGGCACGAGGGGCGGGAGGCCACCTATGCAGATTTCCCCCTGCTGGGACGCGGGCCATTTGGCCAGGCCATTCGCATCCGCAAGGAGACGGACGCGACTTTTCGCCCCTTTCTTTTCGTGCCTCGTGAGCGTCTGCATGACTCCCCCATTGACATCAAAGGCAGCGGTAAATCCGTGAGTGTTGTCGTCTGGGCCATTCGTGAAAGTGGCAATCACGCGCTGGCTGGCATCTGGCATGAAGGCACGGATCTGAGTGAGAAATCCACCACCAACATCCAAAAGGTGGAGCGTGGTCAGCGGCAGTACGCGCTGTTTGCCGGACTGAATAAAACGGGCAGTGCCTGCGGTCATGTCTCTGAAAATGGGGCCAGTTCCTTCTTGAACAAGTATGCCCTGCACAAGTGCAATTCGGCTGATGTCTCTCCTGAAGTCCCTTCCGATTCACCCACTGAAGTGCTGGACGCTTCTTGGCAGTGTTTTGCCATGACCTTCGACGATGCCAGCAACGAACTCACTGGCTGGCTCAATGGTGTCTCCGGTGATCGCTGGCTGGACAATCCCAAAAAAGACAAGCTCATTTCCTACGCCTACAATGCCTACATGCAGGGCCACTACCATAGCCTCCCAGGCATGCAGGAAGGCGAGGATGCCAACTTCCCTCAGGACCAGTATTACAATCCCCCCGAAGACAAACCCATCTCCGTCAAAATCATCCGCGAAACCGCTGACGAGCGTGTGGAGTTGCGTGAACATCGCTTCACCAAGATCGAAGTCACCCTGCACAAAGGGGCAGACGGCTCATTCACCGAAGCCAGTCGCGACCTCGTTTCCCTGCGCCTGAATCCCTGGTGGTACCCACACGGTCTCTACTCCCCCAAAGACCAGACTAGCGGCGGCCCCTTCACCATTGGCCGCGTCATCCACAGCTCCCGCAGCGTGGGTTTCACGGGCTGGATCGGGGGTGTCGCCGTGTTTGATCGGGCGTTAAGTTCCGAAGAGATAGCCAAACTTTCCGCCCTGCGGAGCGCGGCACCTGTGGTGACTCCGTAAACAGTTATTCACGGACGAATGCCGATTTCATCCACCGGGATGGCTTTGAAGCCGATCTTAAAGGCAGGTGATTCGGGTTTAAGACGCCAGTTGTCCTTTTTCCAATCCACAAAGAGTGGGTCGGCAACGAGGCTGTGAGCATCCCAACCCGCGCCCTGCCAAGCAGTCCATTCATCCAGAGAATCAGCCTCGCTAATGCGCACATCATCAATGAAGACCTGACCGCTCGGTTCGTGGCAATCCACGCGTAACCAAAAGTCTTTCATCCAGGGTTTCCAGCTCGTTTCATTTTCGCGCGGCATGCGTCCAGTGGCCTCAAACTCCTGCCATTCATTCCTGGCAGTGATGCTGGTGCTGGCTGCCTGCCAATAGCCTTCGTTGTTTTTAAAGGTGGCAAAGGCGAGACTCATGCGGGCGGTGGGCAGCGTGGATTTGATGCGCAGCTTCACCCGATAAGAGGTGCCGGGCTTGATGGGGAGGTTCGGGCCATGGAAGACGCTTTTCGGGTTCTTCGGGTCGTCGTTGAGAGCGCAGTCCACCCGCAGGGCACCTTCGGCAGCGACGAGTTGCACCTGGTTGTTTGGACGATGGTTAAAGCCCCAGCCGCTGGGTGTTTTGCCAGGCTTGGCCGTGTCAAAGTTTTCGGTGAAGATGGGCTCACCCCGGTCTGGGCCGACTTGATTGATGCCCGTGACGATTGGGTTACCACCATTCCAGGCGAGGTTGTAATCAATGGTATTGTACTTGGGGGAGGCAAAGCGGATGTCGCCATATTTCACGCCGGGCGTGTCACTAAACATGATGTTATGCTGAAACACATTCCCACTCATCATGGTGCCGTCTTCACGGAGAGCATCCTTGGGATGCAGGTCCATGTGACGCATGTTTTTCCAGGCAGGTTCATTCACCACGGACTCGTAACCTTTGATCATGGTCGGCAGGTGACTGTCATAAAAGCGCATGGTTTTGGTCCAGCCATGCAGGTCAAACTGGAAGCGTCCACCGAGAGCAAAGATGTTGTTTTCAACAATGCAGTCCCGTGAGTTGTGCATGTGAATGGGGGTGTGAGCGACCCGGAAAACAATGTTGCCGATGATGTCCAGGCCCCCGCTGTTGTCATCTGGGTAAAGGCCAAACGTAAACCAAGGATGTTTCAGCCCGCCCGCCTCCTGACCACAGCCGACGACGTCATGCACCAAGTTATAACGCCAGATGCTGCCACGGCTGCTGATCCAGTCCCGGCCTCCGGTGTAGATGGCTCCACCGTCCTGAGTTTCTAACACAAGATGATGCAAGTGGTTATACTCCACGACGAGGTTGTTCCCGCTCATTTGCACGCCCATGCGCGGGCCATCGTGGATGTGGTTATGCGTCGCGGTCAGGTCCACGCCATTCATGGCGATGCCGCAGCCGTTCTTTTGATACACACCCATGTGGTGGATGTGATTGTCTGCTGCCACGTGCCCAGGACCCGTCAGCGTTTTACGATCTCCGCCGCTCAGGCTGATGCCGTTGCTGCCTGTGTAGTTGATTTCATTGTGCGAGATCAGCACGTTTTTACCTGAACTCACGCTAATGCCGCTGCCGCCAAAGGCCCCTACCTGCGTGATGACACAACGCTCCACCACACAGTCTTCTGCGCCCTCAAAAGTGATGGCAGAACCATGACAACCGGTGAGGGTAAGGCCACGGAGGGTGATGTTTTTGGCCCCTGCTTTGACTTTGAAAAAGCTATCCAGCGTGGGCAGGCGCACCTCTTTGCCTTCCAGTGGTTGCGGAGGCCAAAAATAGAGAGTGCCTGTGTGCTTGTCATAAAACCATTCTCCTGAGCTATCCAGTTCCTCCAGCGCATTTTGGAAGTGGTAGCGGTTGTGCGGATGCAGGTCATAGCTGCAATTCTTTTTCAGCGTCAGCAGCCGCGTCTGCGGGTCGAGCGCGGTGATGGGCTCAATGAAATTCCACCAGCCGTATTGGGCAAAGATGTCCAGCTCCACATCCTCAGGATGCGCCCAGGTCCGCACATCGGCAGCTTTCACATAGAGGCTCTTTTTCCACTGGTGCCCTTCTGGTGCTCCGGTGGCAGGAAATTCATCCACAAAGGCCCAGCCGCCATAGAGCGGGTCCGCTGGATCAAAGTTCGGATAACGGGCCAAGATCTGGCGGTCACCGTCTAACAATAATTGCTTCGGCAAAAATCCTTTGGGCAGCAGCTTGGTGATGTCGGCCTTGAGGATCTGGCCTTCATACGGCTGCCAGCCTGTGACCAAGGGAGCACCAATGAGTGAGGCCCCGCTGCCCGTGATTGTGAGGTGATCATCCTGCTCCCCCAATACGATGGGCTGAAAAATCTCCGTGATGCCTGCGGGCAGCCGCAGAGTCATCTCTTCTTGATTACCCGCCTGACGAAGTTCTCTCACCTTCACCAGAGCTTGGTCCAAGGTCAGTTCGGGAGAGATCTGCATCTCCAGGCCGGAGGCGAGCGAGGCCACGGAAAGAAGAGCAGCAAGGAACGGAAGACGAATCAATGACATGTGGCCTCAGCGATACGCCCCACCACAGCAGACGGCAACTGCCTGCATGACACAGATTTTGCCCTGACCGGATTCACACCGGGTTCACGTATTATCTACATCTACTCGGTTGACGATCTTAAGAAATAAGGGCATTCAAACAGCCAGCGCTCTTATGTCTGAACCCGTAAACACCTCACCCCTGGACGCGTTCACTGGGCGCATCGCACCGACCCGCGTCTCAATCTTTTATCAAATCGGCCTGGGGATCGTGGCACTGACGATGGTCCTGCTGCCGCTGATCTATGTGGCGCTGATCGCCGGGGTGGTGCAGCTCGTCTGGTGGCACCTGCAAAATGATGCCAGCATCTTCAAACATGTGCATGGTCGTGGGGCTATCCTGGCCCTGATCATTTACGTTGGCCCCGCCATCGCCGGAGCCATCTTCATCCTCTTCCTGGTGAAGCCGCTGTTTTCCCGCTCTGCCAAGCCGGTGCCCAGCTTCAAAGTCGAGCCCGAGGCAGAGCCACTGCTGTTTGGATTTGTGGCCAAGATCTGCCAACTCGTCGGCGCGCCAGTGCCACGTGAGATCCGACTGGACACGCAGGTGAATGCTTCCGCAGGTTTCCGCCGTGGCTGGTGGAGTTTCTTTGGCAACGATCTGGTCCTGGTGATCGGTCTGCCCCTGGCCGCCGGCATGACCAGCCGCCAAGTGGCCGGGGTGCTAGCGCATGAGTTTGGTCACTTTGCCCAGGGGGCGGGGATGCGCTTCAGCTACATCATCCGGCGGATGAATGGCTGGTTTGCCCGTGTGGTGTATGAGCGCGATCACTGGGATGATAAGCTGGAGGAGTGGGCGCAGATCGATAACCTGGGCCTGAAAGCGATCTTCATGCTGGCCAAAGGTGGCGTCTGGGTCGGGCGCAAGGTCCTGTGGTGCCTGATGCATGTGGGCAATGCCATCAGTTGCTTCATGTCCCAGCAGATGGAGTTCGATG
>JAOZVT010000822.1 GCA_025869455.1 Prosthecobacter sp. | reverse complement strand
GTCCACGGCGACTTCCAGCGTGGCCGCATCTGTATGGCCCATGCCGTCGTCACTGCTCAGGGTGACACCGCGCAATCCGGCTAGGTAGCGCAACTGAGCGCGTGCGCCGAAGATGAGGACGACCTCAATATTCAGGGACTGCAAGACGGCGACATCCTGCAAAAGGCTGGCAAATCCAGGCTGGTGCATCAGCGCGCCGTCAATCGCGATCACGAACACGCGCTGGCGAAACTGCGGCACGTAACGGAGTACGCCACGTAAATCTTCAAAACGGGCGGCGGGTTTGGTTGGGTCGGCGGGGTCGGTTTCTGGCACCGGGTAGTTTCGCTCAAACCCACGGCTCTGCAAGGGGTAGCGCATGCGGGGTGTCAAAGTCTGCCCCGTCTTTATCTCTACCGCATTCAGCATTTGCCATCCGGCGGAATCCGGTCATTCGTAGAGGGTAATCATGGCCTGCAAAATTGACCCCGCTCTGCACACGGAAAAGAAGCCCGACTGGATCCGCGTGAAGCTGCCTCGTGACCCCATTTTCTGGAGCACAAAATCTCTGATTTCTGACCTGAAACTGCACACTGTCTGCGAGGAGGCCCAGTGCCCGAATCGCTGGGAATGCTGGAGCCAAGGCACAGCTACTTTCATGATCGCCGGAGATCGCTGCACCCGCGCCTGCGGATTTTGCGCGGTCAAAACGGCCAAGCCTTTTGCCCTGGAAGCGGATGAACCGCAGCGTGTGGCTGCGGCCACGAAACGCCTGGGCCTGAACCATGTGGTCATCACCGCTGTGGCGCGTGATGACGTGAAAGATGGCGGTGCAGAACACTTTGCCCGGACGATCGAGGCCGTGCGTGAAGCCGTGCCCGGCATCACCATCGAGATCCTGGTGCCTGATTTTAATGAGAAGGAAGACTCCCTGGACATCGTCATGAAGGCGCGTCCGCACATCTTCAATCACAACCTGGAAACCGTGGAGCGCCTGACCCCGCTGGTGCGCAGCCGCGCCCAGTATCATCGCAGCCTGAAGGTGCTGAAACGCGCCAAACAAATTTCTGTGGAACTGGGCACCAAATGCGCCACCAAGAGCGGCCTCATGCTCGGTCTAGGTGAAACGGAAGTGGAGCTCTTCCAGGCCATGGATGACCTGCTGGAGCATGACGTGACCGTGCTGACCCTGGGCCAATACCTGCGCCCATCTCCCCAGCACCTGCCCGTGATCGAATACGTGCATCCTGATACCTTTGAGAACTACAAGGAGATCGCTCGCAATAAAGGCTTCCGCCACGTCGCCAGCGCCCCCCTCGTCCGCAGTTCCTACCACGCCGCCGATTTCAAACCGGAGCTTGATGTGGAATAGGGGAGTGAAAGGAGGTGGCATTTCGCCTCCTTGCTGGTGGGAAGGTGCCGATTAGAGGTTCGCTCAAAAATGGATTGTTTGTTAGGGGGCGGTTTTTTGCTGACTGCCTAGTGTCAGAGCAACTACCGCTTGTGCTACGCAGTGATCTGCTGTGTCTGCGGCAAATAGTATGTTTCTGTTGAGGATAAAGCGGATGACAAAACAACTTTTTTGTCAGTGGTTCACCTGTTCTGTTCTGCCAAGAAAATGAGCTTCAATTATTTTGCCAATCCTAGAGCGTTTGCATACCTTGCTGACAAAGGAAAGGGATGTCACTTTTGCAAGACTAATGAGGACTGTCTTGATGGCGCGAATCTCTTCGGGCTAGAAGACATCGTTGCAGTGTGCTTCGATTGTATGGCTGCTGGCAAATTGATCGAATTGGACATCTCTGCAAACGTCATCAATGAGTCAGCCCTGGATTCGGAACTGAATACCGTGGCAGTATCAAACGAGATTACCTATTGCACTCCTTCTCTTCCAACCTGGCAGGATTCTCATTGGCCAGTGAAGAACGGGAAGCCCTACAGATTCATCAAGATCGCTTCGAAACTCGACTATGATTCGAAAGTGCAATTCGTGGACACGCTTTTTGACTGTGATCAAGATCCGGAATTGTGGGACATGCTTCCCGACCACAAAATTGAGAACATTAAGGACGGTCAATATGACATTTCGTTCTACCTTTTCGAAGATTCAGGAGAGAAGCTCACTATCTGGGACGCAAACTAGGAGACAAAAGACGTCGATCCAAACGACTGAACTGCTCGATTTCACTCTGACATGACCATTCAACTATCAACTCAGAAGTCGGAGCGCTCCCTCAATCTAGTGTAGAATGACTTTGACGTTAGGCTTAATTTCAGTAACAACACACGAAGGTGAATGATCCACATCCAACACAAGCTGATCAGCCGAGACCACGGAACTATGGCTGTTGGGGGGCGGTTACAGGTGGATGCCTTGCCCCAGTTTTGTTGTTTTTTCTCGCAATTGCCTTGGGTGATACAGGTGGCCCTCTCTTCTGGCCTATCCTTGCCGTTTTCCTGGGAGTTTTTGGGCTGGTAGTTGGCCTCGTTATCGATGGCTTTCGTCGCCGATCGAGGTCCGAGTCTCCAGCACTCCAAACCAGTGGCCCGCAGCCAACCAAGAACGAACAAGGCACTGATGAGAACCCCCATTAGTCCTTTTGTTTTCGATGTTCGCGCATCATTTCCACCCTAACCTTTAGTTCAACGCTGGCTCTCGTTAGTTAGGGGCTATATTGAACGTTAGTCGCCTTCTCAGTGACTTAGGAATGAGCGTTTTACTTCATCCCTTCTTCGATAGCTTCCTCCCACCCAAATGGACTTCTACTGCGACCAAGTGCTTTCAGGGCGTATCGCCATTGTGCGAATTGCCGAGACGGAACAAGTGCTCGCCTTTCACCACACGCAGCCATACTGGCCCGTGCATATCGTCATCATCCCCAAGCGCCATATTGCGTCGCTCGCGGCATTGGAGCCAGGCGACCTTCCTGTCGTCCAGGAGATGCTCGTTGTTGCTGCCGAGCTCTGCCGCCACATCACTGCCGAGCATGGCGGCTGCCGACTCTCCGCCAACAGCGGTGATTACCAGAGCACCAAGCATCTTCATTTTTACATCCATCATGGTTCACGACTTAGAGACGAGGATGGAGTGCCCATTGGTGGGGAATCCGTGGAAAGCGCTTAACTAAATGGATGTAGGCAACGGCTCAGATAGCATCTGTTGTGTCATTGCCTGGTCTGAAACGTTCGCTAAAAGAATGAGAGTTGAATCCACATGGAACGTTGACGTGGCGTCTGAAGCTGCGTGGAGTTATGCCTATGGACGTGTGTCCAGAAGGGCGAGAAGTTTCTATTCCTCCGACCACTGAAGAAGGTATATGACACTGATGCCAACTCCCATGGTGACGTTGCCAAACTCCTCAAGGACGTGGCTTCCCGCCAGCCTCCCAAATTCTCCGCAGACGATGCGGCTGGGCTCAGTGAGCTTGTGCATCTCTATCCTGATAAATAGGAACCTCATGCTATATCCCAAGTCTAACAAAAGGGATGCAGTAACGAGTGTTCTAAGTGTGTTAAATTCAAGACGTTAAGCTTAAAAAATAAATCCCATGTCCCATGCATTAAGTGAGATTGAAGTTCAGGGTTACTCGATGGTTCCATCCGTCTTGAGTGAGGCTGAGGCTATGCGTTTGGTGGAGAGTCTTGGTGCCGTTAATGGGGCTGGGCGGCGGGGGATGTTGATGGTGCCTGAGGTGCGTGGATTGGCGGAGTCGGCTGAGCTGATGAGTCTCGTTCGCCCTTATTTGTCGGGCAGGCCTAGAGCGGTTCGCTCGATCTATTTTGACAAGTCACCTGAGGCGAATTGGTTGGTTCCATGGCATCAGGATCTGACCCTTGCGGTGAATGGTCGAGTTGAGGTGGCTGGATTTGGCCCTTGGAGCATGAAGGCTGGGGTGACGCATGTTCAGCCGCCTGTTTCTCTGCTGGAACAAATGATCACGGTTCGGATTCATTTGGATGCAGCGGATGGCAGCAATGGGGCGCTGAAGGTTATTCCAGGCTCTCATGAATTTGGGAGGTTGGAGGCTTCTGAGATTGAGCGTATTAAAAGCGAGACTCCGGAGTGTCTTTGCTGCGCTGACCGAGGGGACGCTCTTCTGATGAGACCGCTGATTTTGCATGCCTCTGGCCGATCAACCTCAGATCGTCATCGGCGCGTTTTGCATATTGAATACGCGGGTTTTGAGTTGCCTGCTGGCTTGAGCTGGAATGATGAAGCCTAACTGTTGCTTTCGTCGTTTGGTTGAATCAATTTTTGTCTTGATTTGATGGGTGGTTTTGTTGTTAAACTGCGTTTTCCTTTTAGGTGAGAGTGGGGTGGGCGTGTTTGTCTCCTTGCTCGACTTGATGAAAGGTTTCCATCCGTCCTTATGAAGTTCGCTTTGCCTCTGCTAACCGCCGTGAACGTCGTCCTTTTTCTGGGGGCTTGTGTTTCTGAGAAAGTGGTGCTGACCCCTGAGTCTAACCAACAGACGCCTGTAACGAAGGAGGTGCCTTCAGCGAAGGAGGTTTCAAAGGTCGTTGTGCGCCATGTTAAGAAGGTTCCTGCCGTGGTTAGCCGTGGGTCAAAATTGGAGTCTATCCGGAAGCTGTTGCCTGAGACGATCACGCCGATCTCTGCCGAGCATCTGAATACGAAGGTGCCTCATTCGTATTATTTTGATTATGATTTCGAGCCTCAGCCGGGCAAGCGGCTCTGGCGGCGGATGGACAGTGAAACTTGGCATGAGGTTTACCCGGATGGTTTGACCTCTGTTTTTAAGGTGCTGGGCCATGCTCAAGTGGCTGACACGGAGGGGACGATTGTCGTTAAGTGGGCCGGCAATATGGAAAAGACGCAGACTCCGAATGATGGGGGACTCCAGGCGTTCATCCCTGATCTGGGCAGCGCGACCATGCATCACTGGTACCGAAACACGGCAC
>JAOZVT010000821.1 GCA_025869455.1 Prosthecobacter sp. | reverse complement strand
GCCCTCCATCGCACCGGTCCAGCCAAGGTCTGGCATGTGGCGGACTTCCTGGCCGCGCTCGAATCCGCCCGCCCCAAAACCTACCGAGGTCGTGACGCTAATAGCCGTCCTGAAGGTGAGCGCATGGCCTCCATCCCCTTGACCCGCGCCTTGGATTTACCCTCAGACGGCAACTCGCTTTTAAAGCGCCCCACCATGCTGCGGTGGGCTTCAGATTTGATGATCGCACCCCTTTATACCCGGACGTAGGCACCTCTGGCCCTTGGACTCACGCCGCCCCCTCGGCCACGGTGCTAAGATGTCTTTTGCGCTGACGCCCATCTCCTTAGCCCTCTCCGAGTCAGATCAACCTATGCTCGTATATTGGGTCATTGGGTCCATTTTATTGGTTGGTAATGGGCTTCAGGGGTGGGTTGCTCTGCTCCAGTACTATCAGGGTAAAAAAGTGGACACCGCCCAGTTTGTTACCCGTGCTGAGTTTCTACAAGCCAAGGCGGACAGAGATAAACAGCTCTCGGATTCCATCGAATCCATCAACTCACAGGTTTCGGCGGTCTCCAAGCTGGTGGCTGAACTCAATAAGGATCTGCCCGCTATTCACCGCGCACTCGGACGCCTGGAGGGGCATGACGAGGCCGAGGTCAAGACACCAACCCGCCGCCGCTAACCTTTCTCACTCCGCCAACATGACTCCCGCTGCCCAACGCGCTGAAGACTGCCGCTTCATTGTCCGCAAGATCCTTTATGGCCGCCCGACGGCTTCCATGCCTCTGGATGCCATCGCTCATCATGCCGACCGCCTGGGCGAATCCTTCACCATTGATGAGCTGCAAGCCGCCGCTGATTTCCTGGTCGGATTGGAGCCCGCTCAAGTGAAGCGCCAGCCCTCCAGTCTTGGCGGCTCTATGCGCTACCAGATCACCTCCGCCGGTGTCCTGGCTTACGAGCGCAATGAGTAACCTTTTTTTGTCAGTCCACCACAAAACCAAACACGCACACCCATGAAACGCCACCTCATTAAAGCACTGTTGCCTCTCGTTGTTCTGTCCAGCCTGCCAAGCTGCGCAAACTTTACTAAACAGGACGCCGCTGAATACGCCACCATCACCGCTGAGCAAGCCTTAGTCTTAGCGCAAGCCCGGCTTGATGCTGAGGCGGCCAAGCCGGGGGCCGACCCTCTGAAAATCGCTGCCCTGCAAACCGCCGTCTTGCTGGCGCAACGGGCTTTAGAAAAAGCCAAGGCTGATACTGAAGCCACTGCCGTGATGGATCTCACGTCTAGCAAGTAAACCACGATCAAACCCGACCCAGTCACCTATGAAATTGCAACTCAAGCCCGGTGTTAGTCCCGCCTTTTTCTGGACCACCATTAGCGTTGGTGCGGCCTCCACCGTCGCCAGCGGTTTAGCTCTCACTTCCTATGCCTGGGCGGGCATGGCTGGAGCGCTCATTGCCCTCATTGTGGGCTTTGTGAATGCCAATGGCCCCAAGGCTCCGCCGCCCCCTGCTGACTAACCCCAATGACTTCCGGGCTCCCACCTGACTGGCTGATTGTAGCGCTCTTTGTGCTTTGCGTCTGGCTATGGTGGGGGCTTGGGAAGCCGCTGGATTAACGTACCTCACCCTTTCTATCCATGGGCATTGCTAGCGATAACCAAGAGTTTATATCCGACCTTCAGGGCTACCTGAATGATCGTTACCAAGCCAAGCTTCAGGAAGATGGCCATGCAGGCAGGCTCACCCGCGCCGCTGCTGGTCGCTTTCTTCCAGGCTTTGGGGATCAGATCAAGGCGGCACCTCTCGCGCTTGGCGCTGACCAGGCCGGAGTGATCATTCTGCCAGGACGGACCAACAACGCTGCCATTGACACTCGCAGCGCCGGGCAGATCGAAACCATCTTGCCACAGGTGCAGCCGCTTGCGGTGGAACTGATTCTCAAAGCCAGGGCCGCCGGGATTGAAATCAAGATTATTTCCGGCACTCGCACCTATGCTGAACAGAACGCGCTCTACGCCCGCGCGACCAACGGTAAAGATGATGATCAAGATGGCCGGATTGACGAGGCTGATGAACGGGTGACTAAAGCCCGTGGCGGTTACTCGAATCACAACTTTGGCATTGCCTTTGATATCGGAATCTTTGAGGGCGAGCGCTACCTGCCCGAATCCAAGCTTTACGCTCAGGTCGTGCGCATCGCTAAGAGCCTAGGCTTGGAGTGTGGAGCCGATTGGAAAAGCTTTCCTGATGAGCCGCATTTCCAACTCCGCCCGCCCTGGGCGCGTGCCATCTCTGAGGCGGCCATGCTGGCTGAGTTCCGCGCCCGTGTCGCTGCTGGGAAAAGCCTGTTTTAATCCTGATGTCTGACGAACTCCCTAAACACCCGAAAGGCAAAGTAGGCCGCCTGCCCGCGAAAATTCGCGAGGAGGTGTGCCGCCGTATTCTGGACGGCCAAAGCGCGCCCCAAATCCTGCCCTGGCTCAACGGTCTGGAAGAAACCAAGAAGGCCATGGCGGTGCATTTCGATGGCCAGGAGATCACGCCACAAAATCTCAGCGCCTGGCGCACGGGAGGATTCCAGGTCTGGAAAGCTCAGCAAGATGACATTCAAGAGACGCGAGAACGGGCGCTTTACAGCATGCGCCTGGCTAAGGCTTCTGGTGGCAATCTCAGCGAAGGCGCACTAGCTCAAGTCACCGGTGAGGTCATGGAGCTGATGGAGCAAATCACGGCTCTACGTCGTGCCGGGGCGGATATTGACCTCAAGGCCTTGATGGCCATCAACAAGATCCTGGTCAATGCACGCGCCCGCGAGCTGGAGACTCAATCCCACCAGCTTGACCTGAAGAAGCTGGATCAAAAGGATCGTGAGCTCGCTTTAGCGGAGCGTGTCTTCCAGACAAAGACCGCTGAAATGTTCCTCAAGTTTTTCGAGGAAGAAGAAACCCGCCGTATCGCCACCAGTGGCGAGCGCAAGGAAACCAAGGTCAAGGAGCTGGTGCAACACTGGTTTGGCGAAATGCCGGACAACATCGGGCCGCCTTCACTACGCAAATGACCGCTGACGAACATGCAGCCGCTCTACTTAAAAGCCCGTTGAGGCTTGGAGGTGGGGCGAAACATCGCGCCTACCAAAAGCAAGCCTTTTGGGCGGTGAAAAGGCTGCGTCGATACCTCCTGGCTTGGCTGCGTCAAGGTGGCAAGACCACGACGCTAGCAGATCAGTCCATGCTAGAAATGGCGGAGTATGCCGGGCGGTTGATCACCTTCGTTTCTGCGTCCCTGAACATCGGTTCTGAGTTCGTTGAAAAGGAGGCCAAGACCTGGCAGGTGATGCTTGGCGAGCTGCGCCGTCAGGCTCAGGAGAAAGACAAAGAGCTGACCTTTGGTTATCGCCCCAACGCTGACTCAGACCATGACGACAACTTCAAGCAGCTCCCTTTTGACACCGATTGGGAAGCCTTAGCCGATGTCTTGGAGAGGTCCAAGCTGGAGCTCCGCGTCTGGCACTCCAATACCGTTTGCAGCCGCACCAAGATCATTGCCGCCAATATCGCCACAGCCCGCTCTTGGTCTGGCTCGGTGAAGTTTGACGAGATTGCCTTCATTCGTGAGCTGCGGACCTTCCTGGCGGAAATTGAGCCGATCTTTTCCACCGACCCGACCTTCAATCTCATCATGGCGACGACTCCGCCGCCAGACTTTGCTCACTATGCCTATGAACTGCTTACACCTGAAGACGGCAAAGAAGATTTCCCT
The DNA here is from genome assembly GCA_025869455.1 of Prosthecobacter sp. Lineage (GTDB taxonomy): Bacteria > Verrucomicrobiota > Verrucomicrobiia > Verrucomicrobiales > Verrucomicrobiaceae > Prosthecobacter. Next base: position 1,156 of record JAOZVT010000821.1, on the reverse strand, counting down.
GTAAACCCTGAGGGCCACTGGTTCAAAAATCGCGCTGGCATGTGGGTGCATCGCGCCACCATTGACGACGCTCAAGCCGCTGGCCGTGAGTGCTATGATCCAGATACAGGCGAGGTGCAAAGTCCCGACGATAACCGCGAGAGCTCGCTAGACAAGGAGGGCTGGGACCGCAGTAACCGATTGACGCGCCCTAAGGTGGGGACTTCTGCGGTGTCTCCCATGGCCCTGGACCGCTGCCAAAAGCAGGGCATGGACCGCGCCTTTGCCGGGGAGTGGACAGAGCCGGGGGCGGCTCTTAATCAAGCCACCCTTTCTCATGTGGGCATGGAAACGGAAGTGTCACTTGGCCTTGACCTGGCCAGCACTGAAGGCAAGAAGAGCAATCCTACGGCCCTGGCCGTCGCAGCTCAAGAGGGTCTGACTTTGCTGGTGCCTTGGTGCATGTGGTGGAAGACTTCAGATCCCGACCTTACCACCAATCGCGTTCTGGCCGTCATCTCAGGGTTGCAATTGATTCCTGGTGTTCGTATTCGCTGCTTGAATATTGATGCCTCTAACGACCGCCTCTTCGCCAGGTCGCTGGCCAATGTCGTCAGAGCCTTGGGCATCACGGTGAATCTCATAGTGGCCAATGAGGCGACTATGTATCTAGGTGAAAGCGTCTCATTCAAGTACCTGCAAGGCCATCGGCTGGCTAATGCGGTAGAATATGGCCGCGCTGTTTTGCCCTTTAATCGCTACATGTATGAAGACTTCATGCGTGTCTCAAAGGCCGCTGGCTCTTTCGACTGCGCGGTGGGCAAGAATGGCGAGCACGGCGACACCTTCGACGCGGTCAAACAGGCTCAGCACGGCTTCCACGCCTCCGGCCCTGCTGAAGTCGCTGCCGCTGCGGTCTCTGGATCTGGCCAAAAGGCACCCAATCCATGGCACCGCACCGCTGAGGATGAAGACGAAGATTCCACCTCTAACCTAGTCCTTTCCTGCTGACCCTTTTATGAATCTCCGCGCCATCCTTGAAAAGCTGCATTTAGCAAAGTCCACACCATCCGCTGAGCTGGAGGTGGTCCCGCCGACTGCTCCAAATACAGTCGGAGTCAGTCTTGGCGAACCTCCCACCATCGCTCACATGATGAGCACTGACCGGGTGCATGGT
>JAOZVT010000820.1 GCA_025869455.1 Prosthecobacter sp. | reverse complement strand
GACAATGGGCTGGTTCCGGCCCGACTGGTTCCGCCGCATCATAGCGTATTCCGGTACGTTTGTGGATCAGCAAGATGACGACGCGCCGGAGGAAGCCCAGTTCCCTCTTGGTGCCTGGGAGTATCACTCGGGCATGAAACTCATCGAATCCAGCGAGGTGAAACCCCTGCGCATCTTCACGCATGTGTCAGAGAATGACTTGCGCTCAAATGACCCCGAAGAAACGAATCACAACTGGGTCATGGCAGGTCTTCGCACGGAGGCCGCACTTGCCCAGAAAGGTTACCCGCATCGGTTCATCCTGAGCAAGGGCACTGGCCACTGCGACAAGCGTGTCTTTGAGCAAACCCTGGCCGATACGCTGGTGTGGATCTGGCATGGCTATCACGCCGAGTGATTCACCTCTTGGTTTCATTTCATGCCTCAAATCACACCTATCGCGACGCTCCGCACTTGTTACACAGACAAGTTTGGGGTGCCACGTCAATCAGGGCTGGTGCCAGCAGCGTGGGGCATTGTGGAATTTGAACCCGCGTATCGGCGGGCAGAGGCGGTGCGTGGGATTGAGGAATTCAGCCATCTTTGGCTAATCACACAATTTCATCTGGTCAGCCAGGAACCTACCGCATTAACCGTTAGACCTCCGAAGCTAGGCGGGAATGAAAGGAAAGGTGTGTTTGCGACGCGATCACCTTTCCGCCCCAATCGCCTAACATTGAGTGTCGTGAAATTGGATCGCGTAGAATTGGAGGGTAGCCAAGCTCCGCGTCTCTTTGTCTCAGGAGTCGATCTGGTGGATGGCACACCGATTTTCGACATCAAACCGTACGTGCAATACGCGGATGCCATCACAGATGCACGCAGTGGTTTTGCCAATGAAGCTCCACCCCAGGTGGAGGTGCGCTGGGAATGTGAGACGAACGTACCTGATGACGTTCGCTTGATCATCGATCAATCTTTGGCCCAGCAACCACAGCCCGCCTATCATGCCGATGATGAGCGGGAATATGTGACGGAGATCTCTGGATGGCGGGTCAAGTGGGTGGCTCTTGCGGACTATGCGCGGGTCACTAGCTGTGAGAGGCAGGCTTGAAATGAAGCGGATTTGACGCGATGTCAGAAGACTGCGGGCATGAATGCCCACATCACCTTTATGCCCTCAACTGATCTTCCCATCCGTGCGGCCACGGAGACTGCCTTGGCTCATGGCATCAAACCGGACCGTTGTGATATTCTGCAAGATGGCAATACGCTGGTCATTCGACTGACGGAAACTCTGGTCGCTAGAGTGGTGCAAGATGTGGATGGACCACGGCAGGGCACGGCTTGGTTTGCAAGAGAGAACGCCATCGCCCAGCATCTCTCTCAGCAGGAAGCACCTGTGATACCTTTGCATCCAGATCTACCTCCGGGGCCACATGAGCACCAGGGTTATCCACTAAACTTTTGGTTATTCGTAACAGCATTGGATGCCGAACCTGAGGCTAGTGCTGTTGGCCGCACCCTGCGGCGCTGCCATGAAGTCTTGCAAACCTTTTCTGAACCGCTGCCCAAGCTGGCCATCCTCACGGAAAGCTTAGACCTGCTGGAGACATTGGAGAAACGAGAGCTCTTTCCAGAGTCCACCCTTCAACTGCTGCGTGACCGTCTCGTGACCTCCATGGAAATCTTGAGCACATTCCCTCATCAGCCTCTGCATGGTGATGCGCATCTGGGTAACCTGATGAATACCACCACGGGCCTACTTTGGACGGACTGGGAAGATACCTTCTCCGGCCCAGTAGAGTGGGATGTCGCTTCAGTGATCTGGAATGCCCAAATCTTAGACGAGGACCATGACACGGTGAAACAGATCCTGGATGCCTATCGCCAAGCTGGTGGCCACGTTGATTCCACCGCGCTGCATCATAGCCTCATCGCCCGTGCCGCTGTGATGTCGGCTTGGTATCCCATCCTTTATCCAAACCCGAATGAGAAACGACGCATGAAGCTGCAGCATCGGCTGGATTGGTTAGCGACGGTGAATGGCTGATAGGATTTAACCACATGGACTTGAGTTATATAAATTCACCAGATTACTCACCACAGCGTGACCATCTACGTCTCTTGGAGTTAGGTTAAATCAGGTCATGCAATACGGATATCCGCCAATCTTTCATCCATCTTGTTAGACTGACTTTGCTTCGTAATATCGAAACTCTAGGGCCTCTGTCGTTTCGAGAACTTCTTTAAGTTCAAACAGATGCTCAAAGGGTGGCAGGAAAGTATCCCCTTCATAGGCTTCCTTCACCAGGGTCAGGTAGAGGCCATCACACTGGGGCAGTAGCTCGGCATAGACCTGGGCTCCGCCGATGACAAAGAGAGTCTCGGCATCAGGACAAACTGCGGCTAGCTCGCTAACATGGTGAATCACGGTGATGCCTTCACGCGGTTCCATCGTGCGGCTGAGGACGATGTTTTGGCGGCCTGGTAGGGGGCGACCGATGGATTCAAACGTGGTGCGTCCCATCAGGATGGGATGTCCCAAAGTGGTGCGTTTGAAGAATTTCAGGTCTTCGGGAAAATGCCAGGGCAGGCTGCCAGCGCGCCCTATGACGCGATTGCTGGCCATGGCGACGATGGCGACGAGACGTGGCTTACTCACGGTGCGGTGACTCCTGGTAGCTTTACTTTGGCCGCGTAGATGCTCGTTTTGCCTTCATGGCTGGAGTAATAGGTCACATGGAGAAAACCTTCGTGCCAGCACAGTCCCGGGTAGCTGCAATCTCCGCTGCTGGGCAATTCGAGGATGGGCTCCAGGCTCGTGGCGGTCATCTTAAAGAGCACCATGTGCGCCCCTGGCGTGGCCCCGAATCCTCGGGATCCAGCAATCAAGGTGCCGTCTGGTAACTCAATGAAGTTGGGGCCGCCAAGCGGCACATTGAGCAGGGTCCATTTCCATTCGCGATACGGTGCCTGTGCCACGCCGATGGCTCCTTTGCGATCTCCTGCCTCACGTCTTACCAAGGCCATGGCGCTGCCATCTTTGAGAAAGCGCATGGTGGTCTCATTGGGTTGCCCAGGCACTTTCATGATGGAGGAAAGCTGCCACACGCTGCCATCGGTGCTGGCGTAAGACTTCAGGGACCATTCAGGCTCAAACTTGGGTCCGCCAGTGTTCGGGTAGCAGTTGTAGGAAACACCATAGAATTTTTTGTCCGCAGGATTCACGGTGACCCGCCAGAGCCAATCGCCTTCGGCCAGCAGCTTTTGAGTCGGAGTCCAGACCTTGCCATCAATGGAGGTGGAGTAGCGCGGGCGGCGGCCTTTGAGTTCGGTGCCTTCATAGACAGAGCCGCCGCAGGTCATGTAGAGACGTTTGCCATCGGGCGTGATTTCCAGTTTGGGATCTCGCAGGTCGGTGCCTTTTTCTTCGATGGTCGCGTAGTCCACCCAGGTTTCACCGGTAGAGGAAATGAGAATGCGAATGATGCCATCTCCACCCACATGGGAATTCGCCTCGCGGAAGCAGCAGAAAAAGAGATTCTTGAAGCGAATCAGGTCCGTGAAAGCCTGATGTGGAGCTTTGTCCCAGATCTTCTGCACGGAGATGAGTTCCGCCTGAGGGGCCTGGGCCGTGGCAGAGAGTGCCAGGACGAGTGAAAGAAGGGGGGCGAGAAGAAACTTCATGATCGTCTTACGTGTAATCGCCCGGTGGTCCTTCGGGCAAATGAAAAAGGCAGCATCGCGATGACGATGCTGCCTTTAACTCGAACTCCGAGATTGATCGCGGAAGCCGAGTTGAACAAATCTTGGCTCGGAGAGCTTACTGAGCGTTCACCCAATCGATCGCCGCCCGGCAGATTTCCCAGAAGCTTCCGCTTTCCAGGCTAGCACCGCCGACGAGGGCTCCATCCACGTCTTTCTGGCTGATGAGTTCTGCCATGTTGTTAGGCTTCACGCTGCCGCCGTATTGGATGCGGATCTTCTGAGCGGTGTCTTCACCGAACATTTCGGTAAGCACGCTGCGGGTGAAGGCGTGAGCTTCCTGTGCCTGCTGAGGGCTGGCAGTGCGGCCTGTGCCGATGGCCCAGACGGGTTCATAGGCGATGACGCAATCCAGGATGCGGCGGGCACCGACTTCTGCCAGGGACTCACGGAGTTGGCTTTCCAGGACTTTTTCGATGAGGCCACCGTCGCGTTCTTCCAGTGTTTCACCGATGCAAAGGATGGGGTGCAAGCGGGCTTCCAGAGCAGCCAGCACTTTGGCGTTCACTATGGCGTTGGTTTCACCGTAAAGGCTGCGGCGTTCGCTGTGACCCAGGATGACGTGCTTGCAGCCGCATTCCAAGATCATGCGGGCGCTGATCTCACCCGTGTAAGCACCCGCAGGATGCTGGCTCATGTTTTGCGCGGCCAATTCCACACAATCTTCCTGCGCATTTTTCAGCACATCTTGAGCGCGAGCCAAGCTGACAGAAGGGGGAGAGATGACAATTTGGACAGGGCACTTCTCTGGCACCAAGCGGGAGAAGGCACGGAGAAAATCATCCGTCTCCTGGGGTGTCATGTGCATCTTCCAGTTAGCGGCGAGGATGGGCTTGCGAATGTGGGTCATGAGGGGTTTGGGCAGTTGTTAGCGGATGGTTGACGGTTGTTTGCCTTTGTTTCGGGAGCAACAGGCTGGCAGCGCGGATGGTTTCAATTTAGCAAACCATCACCACAACCGCCAGCCAGTGCCGACAAGGGCAAACCTGTGATCTTACTTCTCTTGCAGGCAGGCGACACCCGGCAGGATTTTGCCTTCCAGGAGTTCCAGGGAGGCACCACCGCCAGTGGAGATGAAGGTCATCTTGTCAGCCAGATTGGCTTTCTTCACCGCTTTCACGCTATCACCACCACCGATGATGGTCTTAGCGCTGGTGTTTTCGGCGATG
>JAOZVT010000819.1 GCA_025869455.1 Prosthecobacter sp. | reverse complement strand
CCCAGTCGCAATTCCATGCTGACGGGTCTCTATCCCAACAGCACCGGCATTCTGGCCAACAGTCTGCTTTTCCGGCAGACCATTCCTAGTCAGCACAGTTTACCTCAGGCCTTCCGTTTGGATGGCTACTTCGCTGCCCGAATTGGCAAAATGTATCACTACAACGTGCCGCTTTCGATTGGTACCAATGGTCACGACGATCCCGGCTCCTGGGAAATGGAGATCAATCCTACCGGTGTGGATCGCATGGAGGACATGGACAATTGTTACAGTCTCATCCCCGGCAGTTACGGCGGAACACTGAGCTGGCTGGCCTCACCAAATCCAGATGAAAAGCATACCGATGGCATGATGGCGCGGGAGGCGACTTGGGTGCTGGAGCGTTGCGCGCGGGATAAATCCAGGCCATTTTTCTTGGCCCTCGGGTTCTTCCGCCCCCATACCCCTTACATTGCGCCAAAGCCTTGGTTTGAAGGCTATCCTGTGGATCAAATGCCCGTGGTCCAAGGTGTCAAAGAGGACCAAGCAGACCTTCCGGCCCAAGCTCTGGGCAGTTACAAAAAGGAACAGGATAAACTGACGGATGATCTCCGCCGTCAAGCGGTGCAGGCTTATTATGCCAGCATCAGTTTCATGGATGCCCAGGCTGGCCTTGTGCTGGATGCCTTGGATCGTCTGGGATTGACAGACAATACCATCGTGGTTTTCACCAGTGACCACGGTTACCATCTTGGCGAGCATGGCTTGTGGCAGAAGCAGAGCTTGTTTGAAGAAAGCGCTCGTGTGCCGCTCATCATCGCGGGTCCAGGCGTGACTCAAGGAGCGGTCTCCCAGTCCCCCGTCGGTTTGATAGATCTATATCCAACTCTGACGGAGCTCTGTGGTGTGAAGGCTCCTGAGAATTTGCAGGGCCAAAGTTTGGTGCCCATGCTCAAAGATCCCAAGGTGATGGGACGTGGTTGGGTCATCAGCCAAGTGATGCGTGGCGGTGGAACCAAACGTAAAGGTGCCAGCCCTATCGTGGGAAAAGAAGGCAAGCGTATCTTTGGCTACTCCCTGCGCACTCCGCGCTGGCGCTACACCGAATGGGATGAAGGAAACCAAGGTCGCGAACTCTATGATCATGAGGCTGATCCCAAGGAATTGACAAATCAGGCGGATCAAGCCGACCATGCTGAAACCGTGGCTCAGCTTTCTAAGCAGCTCCAAGAAATCGCTAAGACGACTTTTCCGCCAGATGGTGTGACGCCGAAGTTAAAAGAAACTGGCATGTGGGCACCTAACCTGACAGATCCGTGACAGGTTGTTCGTGGATTGTGATTGCTAGAGTGGCGGCTCCATCCAAGGTGCCGCTCTAATCCCCAACATGAGCGAAGAGAAAAAAGATACAGGTCCACAGGCCCGCAGTACCAGCGTCGTTTCCATTGCCATTCTTTGCAGTCGTGTGTTGGGTCTGGTGCGCGATCAGCTTCTGAACGGTCTTTTTGGAGCTCATTTCGCGGGCATCTTTACCGCAGCCTTTCGTACGCCGAACATGCTGCGGGATCTCTTTGCGGAGGGGGCTTTGTCCACCGCCTTTGTCACCACCTTTTCCAAGAAGATCAAAAACGAAGGGGATGAAGCGGCCTGGGTACTTGGACGCAAGATGCTGTCCTTGGCCGCTTGTTTCATGAGCATGGTGGCTCTGGCAGGCGTGTTACTGGCTCCGTATTTATTCCGCCTGCTGACTCCCGGTTTGGAAGAGGAGTCCAAAGTTTTGGGCACCTGGCTGGCGCAGATCATGTATCCTTTTATCGCCATCGTCTCCATTACGGCGCTGGTCATGGGGATGCTGAACTCGAAGAAGGTATTCTTCATTCCGGCAGTCGCCTCCGCCTTTTTTAATCTGGGCTGCATCGTTGGTGGCGTGGCCTTAGCCTGGCTCATTGACCCGGGTTTCCGCGCGGGCGAAATCACGGAAAAAGGCCTGACTGGTTTTGCCTTTGGCACTTTGATTGGGGGAGTCTTGCAGCTTCTGGTGCAGCTACCCTCTTTGTATAAAGTAGGCTTTCGTTTTGGCCTGGATTTTGGCTGGAAAGACAGCGGTGTGAGTGACGTGTTACGGCTGATGTGGCCTTCCATGCTGGCAGCCAGCGGCACTCAAATTTCCGTGTTGCTGAATTCCATCTTTGCCTCCTACACACCAGGGCAGGCTTCATCCCTGGCTTGGCTGGCCAATGCGCAGCGCTTGCAGCAACTTCCGTTAGGCCTGTTTGGTGTGGCCGTTGCCACCGTGACACTGCCCATGCTTTCGCGTTTGGCTACGGATGGGATGACTCCGGCTTTCCGTGGTGCTTTGGCCAAAGGGTTGCGTCTGGTGCTTTTCCTGACTCTGCCTTGTGCCGTCGGGTTATCCTTGCTGGGAGAGCAGATCATTTCCCTGCTGTTTGAGCATGGCAAATTCACAGCCTACGACGTGAAAATGACCGCTGGCCCTTTGCAGGCTTACGCTTTCGGGTTGGTGTTTTACTCGGCTATCAAAGTGCTCCAGCCAGCTTTTTACACCATCGATAAACGCTTCATTCCCATGATCATCAGCTTGGGGGTGATTGTACTGAATTTGGTTCTGAACTATACCTCGGTCTTTATCCTTGGTTGGGATCACACCGCGCTGGCTTGGGCCACCGCCGTTGGGTTGATCGCCAATTTTGCCACGCTCTATATCTGCATGCGTAAGTTTGCAGGTGGACTGGAAACTCGCTCGCTCACGCAAACATTGTGGAAGCTGGCGCTGGGGCTTTTACTCATGGGTGCTACCTGTGTGATCGCACAAAAGACGGTGCTATCCGGCTGGGGCACTATGAATTTTGCCATCAAAGCAGCTACTCTCAGCCTGACCATGGGCGTCGCCGCAGGCTTCTACTTTTTTGTCACCCAGAAGCTCAAAGTGGAAGAAGCCGCTGAATTCATGGGCATCATCTTTAAACGCTTCCGTCCGAAGTCATGAAACCGCGCCGCATCTCGCTGACTGTTGCTATCTTGCTCGCCATCATTTGGAGCATCGTGGCCGTGGTCATGAATCAGACGGATCATCTTGTTTCCTGGCCTGACAAAGTCATCGTTTTGGCAGAAGAAGCTCCCTGGTTACATGGAGCCGAAGGTACCCAAGAATCTCGCCAGCAATATCTGGATCGTGTCATCACCAACTTCAATCGTCTGGATAGTCCCCAGCGCCGCAGCCTGCGGGAAGATGGCCAAGTGACTTTGGATAAGTTCTACGCATCCCTCTCTGAAGAGGAGCAGAAGGAGTATGTGAACCGCACGGTTGAGCCTTACTTTGACGGCATCAGTCGGGCTCTCAAACTGATGCCTGAAGAAGACCGTAAGCGTCTTGTTGGCAGGATGCGCAGTGAGATGAAAAGTCTGCGGGGAGCTTCCAAGGAAGGGGATCGTCTGTCAGATCAGGACCGCGAATTCATGGAAATGATGATCGCCGAAGACCCCATTCTGTTTCTGCGTGAGGCCCCGACGAAAGTGAAGATGGAACTCGGCCCGGTGCTTGAGGAGATGCAATCTCGCGTGCAAGGCATGCGGCGGTAGCTAGGCAGGCTGGTCAGCGAGAGGCAGCAGTTCTTCGTGATTCGCGATAAAAAGGTCTGTTTCTGTTCCCTACGAATATCCATCTATCTAGCATTCCAGCTTGCCAAGGGGCCTTCGTTCGTGAAAAACAAGCGCATGGAGTCTCATGAAGTCATCCGCCAGGCCCTGGACAAGGCCCACGTGAAAGAAGTCGCGGCCAAAATGGGCGTGTCATTGTCCCTGGTGTACAAGTGGGGCCAGCGGGATGAAGAAGAAGGCAGTGGGGCCAGCAATCCTCTGGACCGTGCCCGCCAGCTCTATGAGCTGACAGGGGATGATCATTTGGTGCAGTGGCTTTGCCAACAGGCCGGCGGTGTGTTTGTTAAAAACCCACCGACAGGGAAATCCCCAGGCCGTGAGGTCATGCCAGCCACGCAGGAGATTGTCCAGCAGTTTGCAGATCTCCTTTCCGCCATCAGTCATGCCGCCGCAGACAACTGCATCAGCCAGGATGAGTCAGAAAAAATCCGCCATGAATGGGATGAATTGAAGCGACTGACGGAGCGTTTTGTTCATTGGTGCGAAGCGGGTGATTTCCAGCACTTGGCCGAAGATCTCCGCCGCAACCAACACTGAGCTGCTAGTTTTTAATGTCCGACCTGAAAACCTACCTGACTGATCGCTGTGCCTATGTGGACGCGGTTCTTGATCGCCTGATTCCTACCGCTGAAACAGCCCCCGCAACCATTCACAAAGCCATGCGCCACAGTGTCTTTGCTGGAGGCAAACGCCTGCGGCCAATCCTGTGTCTTGCTGCGGCTGAGGCCTCGGGAGGCTCCAAGGAAAGCGCTTCTTTTGCCGCCGCCGCGGTGGAGTGCCTGCACACCTACTCACTGATTCACGATGATCTGCCCAGTATGGATAATGACGACTTTCGCCGTGGAGTACCCACTTGCCACAAGGTCTATGGAGACGGCATTGCCATTTTGGCTGGAGATGCCCTCCAGGCTTTGGCTTTTGAGATCGTGGTCAAAACGCCCATCACGGTTCGCTATTCAGCGGGAGCCTTGGTTTCAGAACTGGCCCGCACCGCAGGCAGTCTTCACCTTGTGGGCGGTCAGGTGGCCGATTTAGAAGGGGAAGGGAAAAAGCTGCCACTAGAGGCGCTGCGTTTCATTCATGAAAATAAGACTGCTGCGCTACTGACCACCAGCCTGAAACTTGGCGGCATGAGTGCGGATTGTCAGCCGGAGGAACTGCAGGCTCTGCAAGATTTTGGGATGGCGAGTGGGCTGGCTTTTCAGATCAT
>JAOZVT010000818.1 GCA_025869455.1 Prosthecobacter sp. | reverse complement strand
TCCTCCTGATCCCGAGTTTCTAAATCCACGTTTAGTCGCTCTCCGGCCATCTCTTGGCCCGATATTACCATTAGCCCCGTCAGCATCCTCTTCACCGCTTCTCCTGCTTTCAGTTGTACAAAAGCCGCTTCATAATTGCCGCCATCTTCCTGCACCTCCCAAGCCTTGGCTAAGTATTCCAAATGCTCCACCATGGACTGAGTCAAGGCAGCTAAGGCAGCCAAACGCCTCGCAGCAAAGGGTGCCGTCGTAAAATCCGTCAAGGGTCGTGCTCCAGGACCTTCCGCACTTTCGTCGCGTCCCCATAGAAGAAACTCAATGGCATGCCAGCCACTGGCGATATTTTTCTCACCATCCTTTTGGTTGGCCGCACGTAACACAGCCACAGTGATTTCTGGATACATCGTCTCATCCTCGATGATCCCCCTTCCCTCCGTACTGGATTCCAGCCATGACTCATCCACAGGCCAAGAGTTCATCAGCCCCTCAGGCCCGTTCTCATCATCAATCGGTCCTCCGTAAAACCGGAAAGCCTCCGTCGTGCAATATGGCTGACGCGCCCTGCGCCAGGCCTCACGGCAAGCTCGTAATCCGGCCTCATCCGGCTGCGAGCAAAACTTCTGCACACACCCCTGCAAATACTCCGCGCCCCCCAAAGCATCTACATAGGCAGCATGAACCACCACCGGATAATGCCTTGCGGCCTGAGCTCTTGCCTCATCGTTGGTATCAGCCAAAACAAAATGACTGAGGCCCAAGGCTGCAAACAGGAGGATCAGAGTTCTCATGGGGCCATCATGACTTTAACACGGTAGTAGCGGCTCCCAGCACCGCTAGACGCACTCGGTGTACCGCCCGTGCCATCATCCACCCAGCACTTCAGGTTCCCATCTCCCACCACCACGGATGACCCCTCATACCAATGGACCAGATCAGAACTGTACCACACCTGGTAGTTGCGGCCAGCAAGAGTAGGATAACAAATGATGTAGTTTCCTGTTTCTTCATCTTGAGTCGTTGTCCAGGCATATCGGTCAGCTACCTCGGCCTTCATCCCACACAGATACTCCTCCAGATTGCTCACCCCATCATGATCCATATCCAGATTGGCATCCGCCGCGCTGAATCGGTCCAGCCCATTGGCAATTTCATATTCATCCGCAATGCCATCCTTGTCACTATCAGCAGCACCCTCTTTGATGATCGTAAGGCTGTCAGGAGTCGTTCCATTCTCCCGGATGAACGTGACATCCAAACGGTTATCATTGATGTCCAGCACCATGGATCCAAGATTATTCAGACTCAGGAACATCGCTGCATGATTCAGGCTACCGCCGCTGATCTTGCCCGAAGAACCAGCCACCGCATAGACCGCACCAAAGTGATCACGCGGACCGGTCAGAGGTTTGATATAGGCCCCATCACTTGCGGGACGACCATTACCTGTCTGTTTGACATGCGTCGCAGCACTGAACGTACCACTGGATCCGTAATGGCCATCCATGAAGTAACTCCGCTCATAGCTGTGACTGTGACCACACAGCACCAAATCCACACCGCCAGCTTCCAAGATTGGCAGGATGTTCTGCCTCATCTCGATCAATTCGCTCTCCGTATCCGAGTTATGGGAACCCTTGGTGTAAGGAGGGTGGTGGAAAATACAGATGATCCAGGTCTTCGTCGTCGCAGCCAGATCATCACGCAGCCAGTTCGCCATCGCACCATTGGCAGCACGACTGGATGTCATGGAATCTAGGCTGATGAAATGACTGTCACCATAATCCCATGCGTAATATTTCTCCGTTCCAGAAGGCACCCCGCCCGCTTCACCATTGGTCGGAAACTCGTGAATATTTTGGTAAGGATACTGCCCGTTGGCTTCCGTACCACCGTAGGTCTCATGGTTACCGATGCATGACCACAGAGGACTCTTATTCAGCATCGTCGGGTAGATACCAAACACCGCATTCTGAAACTCCGTCTGCGTTCCATTATTGTAGGCATTGTCACCCAGCATGATCCAGAAATCAGGAGTGCGATTGCCAGTCCACGTGTAGAAGGCATCACGAACTGCACGCTGATTATCATTCGCGGTACCTGCATCTCCCAGCACCCAGATTCGTGTACTTACAGGCGTGCCACTAATAGGTGATGTCACAAACGTATGTTCTACATCACCACCAGCCAACACATCTGAAGCCGAACCAACGCTGTAATAGTAGCGTGTATAGGGGTTCAGCCCCGTCAGCTTCACAGTATGCTCCGTGCTAGCGACGGACTCATCCACAAACTGTGTCAGCGATTCAGGAGCTACGCCATAGCGCACGCGCCCCGCCACACTCTGACTACTGCGCCAGCGGAAGATCATGCTCTCAGACGTTCCCTGCTGGATATAGGGGACTCGTGTCAAGGTGCCCGATGGTCCGGGCGTGACGGTAATATTGACCACAGGTGATGTACCGGTGCTGCCGATGTCATCCGTAGCCACCGTCGTCAGCGCATACCCTCCCGCAGTCACATTGTTCCAAACATACTCATAAGGGGCTGTCGTATCTTCTCCCAACTTATTAGCTCCATTATAGAACTCCACCTTGGTCACCGTACCATCACTGTCCTGTGCATTCGCCGTGATGGTAACATTGGCACCCGGGAAGAAGGTTTCACCTTCTATCGGTGCCGTGATCTGCGTCACTGGCAAGGCATTACCGCCAGCCACTGTCGTTAGCAGATCCAGGTCAAATCCCAAATCAGAACTGGAGTTGTCTCGCTGATGCAGAGACACCGCGATCACGTTCTCACCGTTAACCAACGATGCTTTAGAAAGCTCAATCGGGAAGTAGGTCGTCTCATCTGCCCCACTCACAATGGTGGCCGACTGTGTTAAGTAAGTCACGTCACCTATCGGCATGTTACTGCGTGCCACCTCCACGCCATTCAGGTAAATCACCGCTGCATCATCACGCAGCAGATTGACAGTCAAGCCCAGCACCTTTGTCGCATCAGTGACCGTAAAGCTCTTGCGGAAATAGTAGGTGATGTATTTCACAGAGCTGCTCATGCCATCCGGCCCTTGGCGCAACACGGTCACAGCACCATCTTGATAACCCAGCTTCGCAGGTCCACTGGACCACGCACTGTCATCAAAGGCAGCCTCTTTCCATGTCATGCCTTGATCCGATCCATCATCCAAATACTTCCATGTCGCACCACGCGAAATGGTCGTCGTATCAGTAAAGGCCGTTGCTTCCACCATCACCACCGTAGAGGTCATCACACCATCATCATTATCCGTCGCCACAGCTTTCAATGAATGTGAGCCCACTGTAATGGCGCTCCAGGTTACTTCATACGGAGCGCTGACATCTTCACCAATCTTGATCTCGTCCACGTAAAACTCCACCTTGCTCACCGTTCCATCCGTGTCAGACGCATCGGCGGTGAGGGTGACCGTTGAGGCAGGCACTAATTCACCTTCGCTAGGAGAAGTAATCGCCACGCTCGGGCTCACATTGGTTGGATTGGTGATAGTCACCGACACCACCTCAGACACGCCTATGCCGCCATCATTGTCAGTTGCCTTGGCCGTCAGCGTGTAGATCCCAGAGGCCATACCGCTCCAACTATAAGCAAAAGGAGAACTGCTATCTTCCCCCACCTTTTCCTCATTGGCAAAGAACTCCACCTTCGTCACAGCGCCATTGGCATCCTGCGCATCGGCGGTGATCAAAACAGGATTGCTATTAGCAAAAGACTCGCCATCCACAGGAGCCGTGAGCACCACCACCGGCGCAGGCTGAGGCAAGCTGATCACCACATTATCCAGACCATGAATTTGGTCAGGTGAAGTCGCCACAGCATTGTCATCCACCCAGCGCAGTCTCAGGCTACCCTCGTTCCCCCATGGACTGCTCAGCGCAAAAACCGTCGCAGGCACCTGAGTTACCCCAATCGTGTTCGGCACATTCACCACTGCACCACTCAGTGCAGGATTCAGGTCGCTCACATTGGTCCAGGTAGCACCACTATCCACGCTGTAAAAAAGCTGATAACCAGGCAATTCATTGGCCGAAGATGGAGCGGTGAATCGCTGAATGTCATAACTAATTTCCAGGTTAGAAATGGGCAATCCACTCTTGTTGGTCAACTCCAACTGGAAGCCCATGCCATTCGTACTCGTTGGAGCACTGGCCAGCATTCGGTTCGCCGAATTTCCAGGCGCACCCGCATTGTAGCCGTTGACTGCATTGGAGGTCGGCGCACTGCTCAGGCTCAAGTTGGCAGTGGAAAGAACCATCGTTCCCACACTGTTTGCCACTGAGTTCGCACCAGCGATGATGCCATTCGTATTTGTCCACGTGCTATTGGTAGAGGATGGTGTGCCATTCCACACAGACCAGCCAGCAGGCGGTGTATTGCCACCTGTCCCTAGACCATCGAAGTTCTGGTCATAACCATTCACAAAACTCCCCGCTGGCAGACTACCTACATCCACCACTGTGACGCTAACAGCACTGGAGGTCATGGTAGCACCACCATTGTCCGTCGCCACTGCAGTTAGGCTATAACTACCCTCCGTCGCACCAATCCACATAGTCCCAAACGGAGCCGTCGTAGCTTCACCCAATTTGTTAGCGCCCTCATAAAACTCCACCTTGGCAATCTCCCCATCCGAATCACTGGCCGTCGCCCATAGTGCCACATTGCCAGTCGGCACCGCAGCTCCATTGGCAGGCGAAGTCAGTGATACCTCCGGAGGTAAATTCGCACTGGTGAGCGTCACATGAACGATATCTGACAGCGTCGTCAAACCCGCATTGTCCACTGCCACCGCACTCACATCATAGCTACCTTCTGCAGCCGCCCACTCATAGGTGTAGGGAGAGGTGCTGTCCTGGCTCAGCTTGATCCCACCTTGGTAAAACTCCACCC
>JAOZVT010000817.1 GCA_025869455.1 Prosthecobacter sp. | reverse complement strand
TGCGACAATTCTACCGCAAGAGATCATCACCACCTGTGGCGGGACGGAGGCGCTGATGCTGTGCCTGCGTGCGGTGACGACACGGGGCGATGTGGTGGCGGTGGAGTCTCCCAGTTACTTCGGGCTTTTGCATGTGTTGGAGGAATTGGGGCTCAAAGCCATCGAGATCCCCACGCACCCGCGACATGGGATGGATCTGGAGGCTCTGGTGGAAGTCCTGAAAACTCGGGCCATTGCGGCATGTGTCGCGGTGCCCACCTTCAGCAACCCGTTAGGATCGCTCATGCCAGATGAGAATAAGGAGCGCTTGGTGCAGATGCTGGCGGAGCGGGACATCCCGCTCATTGAGGATGATGTCTTTGGCGAGCTCCACTACGGCCTACATCGTCCACGTTTGGCCAAAGGCTATGATCAAACCGGTGGGGTGCTGCTGTGCAGTTCCTTTTCCAAGTCGCTGGCTCCAGGTTATCGTGTCGGCTGGGTGGCACCGGGGCGTTTTTATGAACGGGTGAAGACCCTAAAGCTGACCAGCACTCTGGCCACAGCCACTCTGCCAGAGCTGGCCATCGCTGAGTTTTTGGCGAATGGTGGGTATGACCACTACCTGCGTTCCGTGCGTACGATTTATGCGGCGAACGTGCAGCGGATTGGGCAGGCCATCGCCACGTATTTCCCAGAGGGAACTCGGGTGACTCAGCCGCAAGGAGGCTTTGTTTTATGGGTGGAAATGCCGGAGGCGGTGAATGCCCTTCGCCTGCAAGATGAGGCCCTGGCGCATGAAATTAACATTGCTCCTGGGCCGATGTTTTCACCCACGCAGGGATACCCGAATTGCATTCGCCTTTCCTGCGCGATTCCCTGGACACCACGGCTGCAAAAAGCCATTCAGACCTTAGGCAAACTGGCGCAGCAGCAGCTCTGAATGGCTTCTGTGCTTGGTGAGATACTGGCCATCTGTATCTGGTGGAGATGACCGATGTGGGTGTCCTTAGGCCATGAACCTTGAACTTTTGGCGACTCTGGATCGTGAAGCCTTGTACCCTTTCAAAATTCTCGCCTTTTTCGCTATCGCAGGGACTCTGGCGCTCGGTGTTTATTTCTTCAAACACCAGACGACACTCTTTGGTGTGGATGAAGAAATCCCTAGCGATACCAGCGGCGGACGTGACTACGGACGCATGCAGACCTGGGTGCTCTGGTGGGGCATGTTGATCGTGTTTTGCTTTTTCGCGGTCGCGTTGTGAAGAGTGTTTCCACTCCCTAACTCGGCATCGGGCTGTTCTTTTTGAACGCGGCCCAAGAAGCCTAACAAACTTTAGAAAAACTGACCGGATCTGAAGACTTACCAGCAACGTGGGCCACGGCCGTAACCGTAGGCTGGGCCATAGCGGTAACCGGAAACATAGACGTGGCTTCGGTAGGGACTGTAACCGTATCCATAAGGAGCGTAACTGTAACGCGGGACTGGACGGTAATACGCAGGCTGCCGGTAACCATAATACTGGTCGTTGCTTGCCCCAAGTGAAGCACCCGCTAAGGAGCCGAGAAGCCCGCCGATGGCGGCACCTTCCAGAGGGCGTCCACTTTGATTGCCAATGATGGCTCCCAGCGCACCGCCGCCGAGGGCACCAGCAACGGCACCTGATTGCTCATTAGGACCTGCGTACGGACTGACACAGGAACTGAGAGTCAGCGCCAGACCGAACGCGCCGACTGTGGCCAGATGACGAAGTTTTGTTTTCATGCAGCAAGAAGGGATTCTTGCCAATAGACGCGTGTCGGCCCTGGCTATTCAAAAGTGTCTCCACTTTTTTGCGTTTTGGGTTCCGTGGCATTCCAGGTCACCGAACGGCGGGCCTGTGATCGCCAGCCGTTCAGTTCAAAGAAGCCTATTTCCGCTCGAAGTAGGGGATGCCTAGGCGCTTGGCCACACGCATGGGGCGGCGCATGGCTTCTTCCATGCGTAGAGCTTCATCTGCCCCACGCAGGTCTTTGCAGTCGGGGTGCGATTCTGGGGCCTCGATCAAGCCCAGCTGGTGAAGCACATGGGCCGTGCTGTGCTTGTAGGGAGCGGCGCTGGAGCGCTCATCCAAACGGAAGACAAGGTCTTCGAAGGATTGGAAGGCTTCAAACAATTTATAAACTCGGGTGTCGAAGCGGCCTGTGCCGGTCTTGAATTTCTTATCCGTCACGCTGTCCAGCAGCCACATGTCACGCGCTGCACAGATGAGAGGGCAAGCGCTGACGCCTGCACCGATGAGCAACGGAAGGCCTAACCGAATGGCGGTGGGGATGCCATAGTCATCTCCACTGTGCGGGGCAAAGGGCAGATTCAGATCCTTACACATGGCGGCCCAATAGAGGAAATGAGGCTCATCCAAGGTGCTGATTTTGCCGCCGACGTATTTCGGGTGATTGGCGATCTGATGCAGCAGCCATGGCTCATACGGACTGGCCCAGGGCACAAAGGAAGGCTCCAGGGCATGGGCGATGGCGGGGTGCGTGATGTGCTCCGCAATTTCAAAATAGGCATCCCGGCGGGCTTCGGGCTCCAGAATATTCAGGAGCCGGGAGGTCATGATCATCATCTCGCCATTGTCATGACTCTGAGCGATGTCCAGGAGCGGCCAGTAGCGCTCCGCTTTGAAAACCGCATCATTTTCCGCCCCACGGGCCGTAACTCCGGCGATGAACTTCTGCGTCGGGAACTCGGCGCGAAAACGCTTCAGGACTTCGGCGTAGAGTTCATTGCTAAGATCAAAGATGTACCCGGTATCCGCATTCAGGACAAAGACCATCTCCACGCCGTAATACTCACCACACTGCTGCATCCAGCGGACACTTTTTGAAAAGCCTTCCCAGTCGGGTTTCTGATCTTTAAAGGGCAGCAGAGTCGCCACACAGAGACGTGCTTTCGTCGTGTGATCCACCAGTGTTTCCTCGGCCGTGTAAGCCCAGACAGTTTCCTGCCAGGTGGTGGTGGGAGTGAGGTCGGCAGCGTTGGAGATCAGGTCTGACATGATAGGAAAAGAAAGCTTATTTGCTCAGGCGATAAAGGGCACCGTTCCAGTCTAAGACCAGCATTTCTCCTTTGGCATCGGCACAGAAGGCGGTGGGCTTGACCAAGACGCTGGGCTTCTTTTTGGGATTGTCGGCGGGTGTTTGGGGGCTGGTGTAGAGCAGGTCGTTGCTTTGCACTTTGCCGTCATCATTCACCTGCAGTGCCCAGATTTTACCGAGGACAAAGTCACCGTAGATGTATGCCCCGGCGAGGTTGGGCAGATCTTTGCCCTTATAAATGATGCCACCCGTGATACTGAGTCCGTCTCCATGATGGTATTCATGAATGGGGTCGATCAATTGAGCGCCTTCTGGCACAGGGTCCAGGCGCAGCGGGAAGGGGCGGGCTCCTTCACGGAAACTCCAGCCGTAGTTGCCGCCTTTGACGATCCAGTTGATCTCTTCCCACAAGTCCTGGCCCACGTCGGCCAGCCAAAAACGGCCTTTGTCATCAAAGTGCAGTCCCCAGGGGTTACGAATGCCATAGGCGTAAATTTGTGGCAGCGCGTCCACACCATCGGCAAAAGGGTTATCGGCAGGAATGCCGTAAGCATTGTGGAACTCCCGGCTGTCCACATCAATGCGCAGGACCTTGCCCACCATCACGGCTTTGAGCTGGGCCATGCGCTGCTCATCGTTGCGTTTGGAAGTGTCCCCGACGCCGATGTAAAGGTAACCGTCTGGGCCAAAAAGGATGTTACCGCCGTGGTGGTTCCAGTTGATCAAAGGGATCTCCAAAAGCACGCGCTCGGTACTGGGGTCCGCTTTGTCGGCATCCGCACTGACTTTCATTTCGCTGATGACCAAGCGTTTCGGCTTCTGCTGGGTGTAGCAGAGATAAAACAGGCCGTTGTCCTTGTACTTGGGGTGAAAGGCCAGCCCATTGAGGCCTTCTTCAAATTTGCCATTGGCTGCCTCCATGCCGCGCGTGCTGAGATCAAGGAAGGTCTTGGCTTCGGCAGCTTTTTCGTCCTTTGGCAGGATCAGGATCTGACCACGCTGGAGGGCTAAAAACTCACGCTGGGTGCCGTCCTGAGGGATGACCACGGCGATGGGAAACTTGGTTTCCAGGTTCTCATAGACGCGGGTGAGTTTGACTGTGTCTTCGGCCAGGGCGCTGCCTGCCAAAAGAAGACCCGTGGTGATAAGTGTGGCGAATTTCATGAAGGTGCAGCTTGAGAGAAAGGAGGAACTTTGGGAAGAAACAAAACGCTGCGTCCAGCTACTTTTGCGCAGCTTGTGGCAACCAGCCTTTTTCCTGGAGGGTGCGGATGATGGCCTGGGCAATCAGCCGATGCCCTTCCAGCCGCACGTGATTGGTGTCTGAGTAGATGGCGGCAATCTGACTGGGGGCGATCACACCCTTCATGGGTACGCGCGCCACATCCGCGCTAACCAGCCCCGCCGTCCAATCATCCACCGCGCTGTCATCCAGGAAAAACTCACCCGCCGCGTCCTTTTTCTTGGATGCTTGGGTGACTATGATGCTGGGGATGTGGGCGGACTGAATGCGCTGGACGCTCTGCTGAGTCACTTCTTTGACCAGGGTTTTCCACTTTTGCAGCATGGCTTCATCTGCTGAGGCACGCAGTTCCGCATCCACATCTAAGTCACCCGTCTGATTCCGCACTTTCAGGGGCAGCCACTGCCAGTACAGCTTTTCCGTTTTCATCTCATAAAACTGCCGCAGCACCAGGGATCGCATCAGCCAATTCTTCGGGTGGGGGCTGTTAAAGTCATCCCGCCGCCGCCACTCCCGTTCATCTTCGTATTCGTTGGAGGCACCGACGTGTAAAATGATCAGGTTGGGTTCGTATTTGAGGGCCTGTTGCACCACCAAATCTTTGCGCCGGGCACCAAAGCCAGGCAGGCCAAGATTGAT
>JAOZVT010000816.1 GCA_025869455.1 Prosthecobacter sp. | reverse complement strand
TGGTTGATACCGTCCAAAAAGGCTGGGCCAAGAGCTGTAAAGCACGCGGCTGGAAAAAGGAAGATAAACAACCGGCGGTGAATGCCGATCTCTGGGACCGCGCCCTTAAAGCCCTGGAAAAACACAAGGTCACCATTCGTTGGGTCAAAGGCCACGCTTCCAATGCAGGAAACAACCGCTGCGATGAACTGGCCGTCGCCGCGACACGCTCCACACCGTTGCGGGTGGACGAGGGGTATGAACTCTCGAAAACCAAGCCTGCGTCTTTGCTGTAAAAGTACTCAAGAGCTTTAGCTCGATCAAAGGCATCGTTCCTTACCTAGCCAGCAAGTTAGCTAAATGAAATGGAAATCATTTCTCTGCTAATCCATCTAGAACGGCTTTGCGATACGTCGGCGAGCTAAAGCTCAGGAGTACTTTCATTTGTTCCACAAGATCTTTGCCGCATACACGCTGTTGTCAGCGCCAAAGGCATTGTCAGGTGGAACGATGTAGTTGGGCGGTGTGTTTTGCATCCATTCTGTCACTGTCACCCAGGTCTCGTTTTCACTGACTTCTGTCACGGCAAAGTTTCCCAATCGGACACCGCGTTCAGGCACTAGGGTGCACTCGGTTGCGCGGATGACTTGCAGAGTCTCAGGGTTCACCTTCGCCATGACCAGGGGGGCACGATGCCGGACGATGTGGTTATTGTTCAGCCCTTTGCGGTTATAGACGAGATACAATCCTTGGTTATGCGAAACCCAATGCTGCTGGGTGTTATAGTTGCCGAGTTCACTGCCATCATCGAATTGCCAAGGCTTGATGGGAGCGAAGTTTAGGCCATCTTCACTGGTGGTGACATAAGCAGCCGTGTCATTGCGCAGGGTCAGGTAAAACTTGCCTTGGTAGCGGGTCAGAGAGGGCTCATAGACACCGCGCCCAGACTCCAGTTTGATGTCGTTTCCTTGGCCGAGATACTTCAGCGTAGTACCATCAAAGGAGCAGCGCAGCACCGTAACACTGTAGTATTTGTCCTTCTCGCCTTTGAAATAAACAGGCAAAAGGATGTCGCCATTTTCCAGGTCAAAACGCTGAACACAGCCCGCACCGGAATTGAAGAATTTCGCTTCCTTGGGCATTTCCAGCGTGGCCCAGGCCGACCAAGAGCGGGTCTTTTCATCATAGACGGCGTAGCTAGTACCACGCTGTTGATCGTGCATCACCTTGTCATCCTTGTAATGAACTGTGTGACCAGTGCCCAGGAGCTTGCCTGATTTGGCATGCCACTTGGGCGTGAAATCACAGGCGGCCACGATGATGCCATCTGGCTTATTTCGGCGGCCTAACGTCTTGTCATGTTGTGTGATAGGACTCCAGGTTTTGCCGAGGTCTTCCGTGCGCAGATCGTTGAGGGCAAAAAAGATGTCGCTGCCAGTGAGTAGCAGTTTCTGCATGGTCATAACCACGATGGGCGTGGGGCCTGGAATGGCTCCTGCGCGTGGATGCACCCAGCAAGTTTTGCCGTCGTAACCGCTGGTGATGGTATCCAATTTCACTTGGAAAGGCAAACCCGCTGGAGGCGGTGGGACAAGCTGGACTTGGTCGCGTAGCTCAGGCACTTCGCGGATCAGCCCTTCTGCCACTAGGCGGGCGATCATACGTGCGCCTTCATGATTAAAGTGGGTCAGGTCCGTTTTGGCCGGTGCATAGGTTAGGCCAAATTTCTCACCCATTTGTGCAAAAAACGTTAGACTGCGCTGGTGCAGATCGATCACAGGCACATGCATTTCTGCACCTACCGCCTTCACCGTTTCGACATAGGGCCAAAGAGTGGAGACGAGCTTGCCATTTTGATAAGTCCGGCGTGCCACGGAGGTGATGAGTACAGGCTTGCCTCCTGCTGCGCGTGCTTCCTCGACGAACCTCTTTAGATTGTCCCGATAGTCGCCCTTCGGATCTGTCGTGCGTTCGCCTTTGCCGGGTTGGTCATTGTGGCCGAATTGGATCAACACGTAGTCCGGTTTTTCCGAAACGACTCGATCCCATAGCCCCAGGCTGCGGAAGCTCTTGGAGCTGGCACCACCTCGCGCGTGGTTGATGACCGTCGCCTTCGGCATGAACTCAGGCAACATCTGTCCCCACCCCGCCATGTCGGGCCTGTCCTTATCCTGCTTGGTGACCGTAGCCATGGTGGAGTCCCCGGCCAAGACGATCCGGGGTCCGCTTTGAGCGGAAACCACAAGGCAGGAGATGAGTGATAGGGCGAGAATCAGAAAACGCATGACGAATACAAACGTGGGCAAAAGGATGTAGTTCTCAGCAACGTTGGTTTCAGCACATCTACATCTTGCCTGACTTGATACTTTTCTCATCATGACTGCTTTTTCGCGCCTTTATCCCTGCCTTCTTGGCGTCCTTTGGAGCTTAGCCTCACAAGCTGCCGACACTCGTCTAGTACGCGAAACGGAAGCGCTGACACCTGCTCAAGAACGCGCGGCCTTGCACGTACCAGAGGGTTTTGAGGTGCAGCTTTTTGCCAGTGAGCCGATGATCAACAAGCCGATCAACATGGCCTTCGATGCTGAAGGTCGCCTCTGGGTTAGCTCCACTGTGGAGTATCCTTACTGTGCCGATAAAAGTCGTTGGAGTGACGCCCAAGGGACACGTGTTAAAGACAGTCGAGATGCGATCAAAATTCTCGAAGACACCGATGGAGATGGCAAGGCCGACAAAGTCACCGACTTCGCGGACGGGCTGAACATCCCTACGGGCGTGGTTCCCTGGCACAAACCTGAGCACAAGGCTGGCTGCATCGCCTGGAGCATCCCGAACATCTGGTACTTTGCCGATACCAATGGTGATGGGAAAGCCAATCTGCGGGAGGTGATCTTTGGCCCGTTGGGGTATGAAAAGGACACGCACGGCATGTGTAGCAGCTTTCGGTTAGGTCATGACGGCTGGATTTATGCCACTCATGGATTCAATAACAGCAGTCACGTTGAGGCCAAAGATGGCAGCACGCTTGATCTCCACAGCGGCAATGTCTTCCGTTTTCGACCCAACGGCTCGCGTGTCGAGCCGTGGACCCACGGGCAGGTGAATCCCTTTGGTCTATGCTGGGATCGCTACGGCAATCTGTACAGTGCGGACTGTCACAGTGCGCCCATTTACCAACTCATTCGGGGTGCGTATTATCCGAGTTTTGGGAAGCCTCACGATGGGCTTGGTTATGCACCTGTGATGTGTGAGCACACTCATGGTTCCACGGGGATTTGTGGCATCGCTTACATTGATGGTGGTGTGTGGGGACCTGAATGGGATGACCACATGTTTGTCGGCAATGTTGTTACTTCCAAAGTTAACCATGACCATGTCACCTTCACGGGCAGCACTCCCAAGGCGAATGAACAACCTGATTTCCTGATCAGCGATGACCCTTGGTTCCGCCCCGTGGATATCCAGCTAGGCCCTGATCGTGCACTCTACATTGCTGACTTTTATAACAAGATCATCGGTCATTATGAAGTGCCGCTAGATCATCCAGGTCGTGACAAAGAGCGTGGCAGAATTTGGCGGGTGGTGAAGAAGGATCTGAGTCATGCGGGACGGGTCACGGCATTTCAAAAAGCGCAAGATTGGCGTCAGGGATTGGCCTCGGCTTCGCCCTTTGTCCAACGTGCGACCATTGCGGAACTTCAAGAATCACCACGCCTAGAGGCTCTCCAAGCTCTGATTGAAACGAGTCAACGTGTGCCTGCTAATGACATTCAGTTAGGCCACGCTTTACGTGTCGCGATTCGGGATCACCTGAAGTTGGAGGGTGCCTTTGAGCAGATCAAGGATTCGTCCCTCGTCGCTGAAATTGCTTTGGCAGTGCCAAACCAAGCATCAGCCACCTTTATGCTTGGTCTATGGCAAAAAGGGGCTCCGGTTAGCATACCCGTTCTAACTCACATTGCGCGTTATGGTGGTGAGGACGATGTGCAAAGTTTGGTGTCGTTGGCCAAGAATCAAGACCCCCATTCGGTGCTGGCTCTTCAGGCCATTGCCGATGGGCTCAGTGAGCGTGGTGCTCCGGCTAATTCCGCTTTGCTGGCTTGGGCGCTGGAGTTGACTAACAAGTTATTGAATGATGCGGAAAAGCAGATGGTGGCGAGTTGGGAACCCGTCGCACAGACAGGTGAATTGCCGACTTGGGGGCTAGTCACGCGCAAGTGTTCCGATGGCACGGAGACGCAAGTTTTGCAGAGCATGATAAAGGGTGGCGAAGAGGAAAGTCGTACGGGTACACTCACGTCCAAGAGCTTTTTGTTGCCAGACAAATTCTCGTTTTGGATCAATGGCCATCGTGGTTCACCAAAAGATCCACCTCATGATAAAAACTTGGTTAGGCTCGTGGAGGCCGAGTCTGGAGCCGTCCTCGTTACTGCCTATCCACCGCGCAAGGATAGTTGTGAGTACGTCGAATGGGATCTTAGGCAACATGCAGGCAAGCTGGCGCGATTGGAGATGGTGGATGGAGATGATGGTCGCTCGTATGCTTGGCTTGGCATCAGCCGTATCCAGCCTGCACTGGTGAGTGTGGACGACTTTCAGCGCACGGAACAGACGCGTGCTGCTTTGCGTTCTCTCGCCATGATTCTCCAGCATACGGCCCCAGCGGCTTTGCGGGAAAAGCTGGCCGCGTATCTTCCCGCTCGTCCAGCGCCGCCTCCATTGCCCGTTTCTCCTGAGCAACGTCAACAACTGGATGCCCTCATCGCCACACGGAGCCGTGCCTTTGCTCAAATGAAACCTGACCCAAGTCAGGGCGAAAAAATCTTCGTGGCAAATTGCTCGGCTTGCCACCAGATGAACAACAAAGGAGGACTCATCGGGCCGCAGCTCTATGGCATTGGCAATCGTGGAGTATGCCCTGGCCAATGCACCCTTGCAGGCGAAGGACAGGGATGTCCGCGCAATTCT
>JAOZVT010000815.1 GCA_025869455.1 Prosthecobacter sp. | reverse complement strand
CGGTTTCCCGCGAGACGCAGGAAACGGCAGGCGAGACGCCCGCGCTCCACGGGGATCCCCGTTCCTCGCAGCCGCTGGCGCAAAAAAAGGCCCGTTGCCGCGCAACGGGCCTTACCGTCAAAAGCCGCCATCTCGCGACTCAGGTCATCTGCTGCTTCCGCTTCAGTTGATCACTCACGGCACTGGCGGCACCCGGCTGCTTCATCGCAAAACTTTGCGTATAAATCGCCCCCGATTTCTGCGGAGGCTTGATGGCCGTAGGTTGCGGCTTCGACACAGGCTGTGAGGCACTTGGTTGGGCTGGCCGTGTGACGGTCGAACTCCCGCTGCCATAGGGGCTGGTAAGTGTTCGCTGTGTTTGCAATCCATCCACTTTCTTGGTGACCTCCGCACCAGAATCAAAAACCGTCCGGTCTTTCGTTCGCGCCACGATCCCGTTTTTAGCGTCCATCTGCTGCTGAGGCGTGCCTGGAGCCAGAGGAGCCGGGCGCGGTCTCGCACTTGGAGTTGTGCCGGGAGTTGTGCCGGGAGTTGTGTTAGGAGCAGCGTTAGGAGCAGCGTTAGGAGCAGCGTTAGGAGCAGCGTTAGGAGCAGCGTTGGGAGCAGCGTTGGGAGCAGCGTTGGGAGCAGCGTTGGGAGCAGCCTCTGCACGCTGGCCCAGTCTCAAATCAAGTCCCCGTCGCGCGTTTGGATTCATCGCATAAAAACCCGCCAAACCGCTCCCCCACTTACCCATGCGCGATTCAGAGATGAGCCCCTTTTTACCCCAGGCAGGAATGAGGTTTCCCTGAGCATCCTTCGGCCTTGCATCAATGTGTCCACGTCGGGGTTTGCGGCCCGTCCTCCGTGGCTTTGCGGGCGGCGGAGGCGTGCCCTGCTGTCCAGAGGGCTGACCGTTAGGCTGTTGCTGTGTGCCCTGCTGTCCAGCTGGCGGAGTATTAGGCGGTGGAGTATTAGGCGGTGGAGTATTAGGCGGAGGCTGTGTCCCCGCTTGTCCAGGCACCTCGGCGTCAGGTTTGAATTTGTTTTTCTTTGAGGGATAGAGTTCAGGTTCGTAGCGCATGACCTAACCATCCTTGGAGTCTTCCTATGCGTCCAGTCTGGGCCGCCCTCACTTCGCCTAAGTGCCAAAAAAAGTTTCTCAAAATGAGCAATCTAAAAGGAATATCTGAAATCAAAGTTAGGCTAAAAACACACGCGTCACATTTCAAAACATTATGAAAAAATAGCATCATAGAAATAGCATATTGGCACATATGATGATTACATTTTGAGGCGTTTTATGAAACCATGAGCAGAAATTAGAGAATCATTCTCAAGCCATGCAAAATATCCCACCCCGAAAGCGCAACCGTGTCGCCTATGTCATGGTAGGGGTCGTTTTTGGGGGGCTAGCCATCGGTTTGCCCTGCCTGATTTATCTCTTCACGAACCAGCATCAATACCGTGAGCTCGACACTTTTTTCAAAGGCCAGATTGGCGAGCATGAA
Source organism: Prosthecobacter sp. (assembly GCA_025869455.1). GTDB lineage: Bacteria > Verrucomicrobiota > Verrucomicrobiia > Verrucomicrobiales > Verrucomicrobiaceae > Prosthecobacter. Next base: position 3,461 of record JAOZVT010000815.1, on the reverse strand, counting down.
GTGCAAGGCATCTCTTACTTAGACTACCAAGGAATCGGTTTCCTGGAGGGCAATCAGTGGAAAGTGCAACTCATCACAAAAAATGGTGCCCCGGTCATCATCTATCAGAATCGCTCTAGTTTTCAGGAGTCCATCCCACACCAGCCCAACGTCACCCTCGAAGGAAATCAGATCCACCTGGATGACGGTGAAGTGACACTGACGGTGACGATCGAAGACGGCGGTGGCTAGATGATTATGATGAAATGTCTAATTTGATGTCAATCTACAGCCTCACTCCATTAGCCAATCAGAATGGAGGGGTGCAAGCCATTGAAGAAGCGACACGGCAAATGTGGGGCTTAGTGCCTTGGGTGATCGGCTTTGGGGCGCTCTCGTTGCTATTCACGGTTCTGAGTCGTGCTTTGCTGCCGAAGCTCAAAGGGGATGTAGGTGAGTGGGTTGTGAACCGTTCTTTGCTCAGCCATCTTCCGCGTGAGGAATATCAGGTGATTCCAGATTTGCTTTTGCCCGATGGGAAAGGCGGCTACACGCAGATTGATCACGTTGTCATTTCGCGCTTTGGCCTTTTTGTGATTGAAACAAAAAACTGGTCAGGTTGGGTCTTCGGCGGAGAGAAAGATCCATACTGGACGCTTAGCTATCCAGGGAGAAGAAAAGTCAGAGTGCTCAATCCTTTGCATCAAAACGCCCTTCACGTCAGAGTCATTCGTGAGCTGCTTCAGATGCCGCCTCAGCATTGCCATAATCTCGTCTTCATCAATTCTGCTGCCAAACTCAAGAAGGGCCCCGTTGAAGGTGTTTTTCAGCAAGGACTAACCGCCTACATACGTCTCTACAAAGACAGCGTATTTTCCTCGGAATGGGTTCACAATAGCGTTAGTCAGCTCCAGTCCGCATGCCAATCAAAGAATGCGCAAGCCCGCGCTGCGCACCTCCGGCAGGTGAAAGAAAAGAAGTAGATCTTGGAAAGCAAAACGCTGCCTACTTCGTCACCCCGCGCAATTGTGCATCAAACCAATCCGCCATCTGCGTGTAGTCCGGCATCCGGTCTGGCCAGCCGTGACCACCGCCGGGTTTAACCACAAGTTTAGCCACGAGTCCCATCTCCTTCGCACGCGCCACAAAGCTCTCGGACTGCTGCATCGGCACCAGCGCGTCCTTATCGCCATGAATGATGAGGGTAGGCGGCAGCTTGGCGGTGATGTGATAGATGGGGGAGACTTCGCGACCTAGGCGTTGGCGACCTTCCGGCGTATCGGCTTCCGCGCCAAAGGCTCCCTTGTAGTTTTTTAAAATGCCCACACCCACAGCATCCTCGCCGGGCTGGCCATAGTTCAGAAAATCCGTGGGCGGATACAGACAGGCGATGGCCTGCACCGCGCTGCTTTCACGATCCACAGGGTCCTTCGCCTCTGCTGCGCCCGGTCCGCCGTACACACCCATGGTTAGGGAAAGATGTCCCCCAGCGCTGCCGCCACTGATGCCGAATTTATCAGGATCGAGCTGCCAATCCTTCGCATGAAAACGGATGTAGCGGATGGCCCTGTGAATGTCCTGAGTGATCTCGGGAATGATGAACTTTGGCTGGCAACCGTGCCGCACCGAAAACACCGTGTAGCCACGCTCCAGAAACGGCGCATAGGTCCCTGGCGTATTCGGGGAATAACTGGAAACCCAGCCACCGCTGACCATGTAGATGATCGCGCAGCCATTCGGTTTCTCTGGCTGAAAGACATCCATCGTCAGCGCCACGCCAAACTTCCGCCCATACACCACATCGCCCGTTTTTGTCAGCGGCGGCAGCGTTTGAGCCAAAGCAGGCAGACTGCTAAAAAGAAGCGTGAGGGCAAAGAGAGCAAATTTCATGACGAGTTAGTACGCAGGGAGGGGCCACCCTTCTCTCATCCACTTACCGCATGCAGGGATAATGTATGGAAAGCCATGAGAAACGAGACCGGGCAGGGAGACTCTTTATTGAAATGAATGTTGTTAGGCTCTGGTGTGGTGCGTGGATTATGCCTCGGGGGCTGAAGGCCCCCCGGACTTAGCCCAGGGCGTCTAGCCCTGGGGGATAACGAACCTCGATTCACAGCCGTGCGTTGCGCTCTGAAGGAGCGCCGGAGCGTGTCAAACTCATCCCAGATATCCCTTTTCATCGGAAGTCTCCGGCGGTCCTTCAGGCCGCGCAGAAACGTCATGTCGAGTCGGCTCTACTTCCCAGGGCTAGGCGCCCTGGGCTAAGTCCAGCGGTCCTACAGACCGCAAGGCAAGGGGATCCTTTTCATCCCTCCCATAGGCATGGGCATAAGGGATCTAGGGATTCATGGGCTTTCCCCGAAGTGAGTTTCGTTCGGCCTCATAACCTCGCCTTCCTCACATCGCCTCAAACGCCTCCACCACCACTCCCGCCGCCTTCGCCACCACCTCATTGTTCCAGGTCGCGTCCTTGTTAGGCTGCGTGAAATAGACCGCCAGCAGGATCGGCGGCTTGCCCGGTGGATACAGCAGGCCCACATCGTTGCCCGTGCCGTAGTCCCCAGAGCCCGTCTTATCCGCCACAGCCCAGCTTGCAGGCACCCCAGCGCGGATGCGTTTAGCGCCTGTCGTATTGCCGCGCATCCAGGTCACCAGTTGCTCACGCTCACTCTTTCCCAGCGCATCTCCCAGAGCCAGACCTTGCAGATCACGCATCATCGCCAGTGGCGTGGTGGTATCTCGCGGATCTCCGGGGATGCCCGTATTCAGCGCCGTCTCCAGCCGATCCAAACGGAACTTCGCATCCCCAATCGAACGTGCAAACGCCGTCACCGCCTTCGTTCCACCCAGTTCACCGATCAGCAAATTCGCCGCCGTATTGTCACTGTACTGGAGTGCCGCCGCGCACAGTTCCGCCACCGTCAGACCACCGCCCACATGCTTCTCCGTGATGGGTGAATAGGTCACCAGATCACCTCGGCCATACGCGATTCGTTTGGCCAAAAGCCCACGCTCCGTCTCACTGCGTTTCAGGATCGCCCCTGACAAGACCACCTTAAACGTGCTGCAAAAAGGAAACCGCTCACCTCCGCGATGTTCGATCAAAGCCCCATCCGCCGTGTTCAGCGCGGCGACTCCTAACCGCCCCTTGGCTGCCGCTTCCAGTTCCGCCAGTCGCCGCTGCGCCAGCCTATGTTGACGACTGCCACCTGGATGAAATGAGCAGCCGCTGAAGGGCAGGGAAGTTAGGGCCAGAAGCAGAGTGCGACGATTGGAAAAAGGATTCATGAGGATCAAAAGGAAAGATAAAAGGCGCTGCCGAGTCTGGCATCACGCGATCAGATATCCTTTTATAAAACCTCAATCACGCTCCTGACAAACCCATTGTCGTGAAAGCCGCGACACCCGCTTTTAAATACAGCCGCGTGTTCTTCTAGGCTGCGCGATGAAGCCGCGCTGAAGCGTGCCACCATCCTCTAGGC
>JAOZVT010000814.1 GCA_025869455.1 Prosthecobacter sp. | reverse complement strand
GGCATCATCATATCTGTGAGAACCACGGATATAGCATCTTTCTGCATCGCATACAGCGCGGTAGCTTCTGCCCCATCCGAGGCCAGAAGTACACGGTAACCAAACGCCTCTAAAGTCTGTTGAGTGATTTGGCGCACAGCTTCTTCATCATCCACCACCAAAATGAGTTCTCCATGACCCAAAGGCAGCTCATTAGGGGCAGAGCTTCTTCCTGTTGATACTTTCGCCTGGATGGCTGGAAGGTAAATTCGGAACCGAGTTCCTACGTCCACTTCACTGTTGACGCGGATAAAACCACCATGACTTTTGATGATGGCAATGCTGGTGGAAAGGCCAAGTCCTGTGCCTTTGCCCAATTCCTTGGTCGTAAAGAACGGATCAAAAATGCGTTCAACCACATGCGGAGGCATACCCGTGCCATTATCGTCCACTTGGATGATGACGTAAGGGCCGGGATTGGCTTCGATGTTCATGCTCGCGTAGTGTTCATCCAGCATTTTATTGCTGGCGCTGAGCGTTAACGTGCCGCCGTTCGGCATGGCATCACGCGCATTCACGCAGAGATTGATGAGTACCTGATGAAGCTGGGTCGGATCTCCCAGGGTCATCCATAAATCGGCGGGGATGTGACTCTGAACTTGAATGCTCTTGAGAAAGGTCTCGTTGCAAATTTTATCCACCTCTTTCAAGAGGTTGGCTAAAGAGACTTCCTCTTTATGTCCCTCCACACCACGGGCAAAAGAGAGCACCTGCTTCACCATATCTGCCCCACGCTTGGCACTGGTTTCAATGGTGTTGAGAATGTTGAGCCGTTGGGTATTTTGCTCCTGTATTTTCAGCAGCTCGATCGACATCATCACGGGTGTCAGCACATTGTTAAGGTCATGGGCAATACCTCCGGCCAGTGTGCCAATGCTTTCCATGCGCTGAGCTCGCAGGAATTGGTTCTCCAGTTTTTTGCGCTCGGTAATATCTGTGTTGATGGCGAGGATGGATTTCGGCTGCCCCTGCTCATCTCGAACCAGCGTCCAACGAGCTTCGATGCTCAGCGGTGAACCATCCTTCTTTACTTGTGGCAGTTCTCCGGTCCATTCTCCTGCGACGATCGTCGCTTCAGTGGCTTTGAGAAAGTCCGCAGGGTCAAGATACAGCAGATCTTTGATTGAGCGGCCTATCGCTTCTTCGGCAGACCAACCGTAGAGCCTTTCGGCGCTTTGATTCCAATACAGGATGTGGTGATTTAGATCCCTGACCAAGATCGCGTCTTGCGCCTTGTCCAGCAGGGTGGCTTGTTCGCGTAATTTTTCCTCTGCAAGTTTGTTTTCCGTGATGTCTCGGGAGATACCCACCAGCCCGATGATGTTTCCACTCTCGTCACGGTAAGGTGCTTTGGTGGCCAAGAACGTTCGTGTCACCCCAGCCGCAGTGAGGATTTCCTCATTTCTAAAAACCTTCCCCGTCTGCATGACTCGCCGATCATTTTCTTGCACGATGTGGGCGCTCTCTGGGCCGAAGACAAAAGTATCATCCTGACCAATGACATCCTTCGAAGCTTTCCCAACCAACTGCGCAGCCCCTTCATTAAACAATAAATAGCGTCCTTGAAGATCTTTAACAAAGATGGCGTCAGGTGTACCATCTGTCACAGCCAGGAGGAGATTTGCGGCCTTACGGATTTCCACTTCTGCCAGTTTTTGTTCCGTGATGTCGCGGCAAGTACCTAGGCAGCGCTGGGGGATGCCTTCGCTGTCATGAAAGCTTTGCCAACGTTCTTCGACATGTTTGATGCGCCCGTCTGGTAAAAGGAGACGGTGTTCAATCATGCAGGGAGATGTATTGTCCAGGGAGTGGACAAAGCTGGCATCCACAAAGGCCCGATCTTCAGGATGCACGAGTTCCAAGAATGAAATGTGATTAGGCTGGAAGGTCAGGGGGTCTGTTTCAAAGATCCGGTGGGTTTCTTCAGACCAGATGACCTTCAAAGTGGCAATGTCCGTTTCCCAACTGCCGACTTTGGCCACTTTTTGGGCCATCACGAGGCGCGTCCGCTCCACTTCCAATTCCTGGGCGAGTTTACGATGCTCCTGATCACTTTTTCGCAAGGCTTGTTCCGCCATTCGTTGGTCAGTGATGTCATGGGCCACACCGATCATTTTGATTGGCTGCCCCGTTCGTTCATCAAACATCAGCTCAGCAATTTCATGAATGAGCCGCTCTTCACCATCTGGGCGTGTAAGCCGATGAACAATGGAGTATGGAGAGCTTTCACGAATAGCCTGTGCAACCGCCTGCTTGATGGCTTGCCGATCTTCAGGATGGACGAGGCTAAAAAAGAAATCACGGGTGATGGTCTGTGTGGGCTCCAGACCAGCGATGCGAAAAAGCTCCGTTGACCAAAACAATCTCCCAGCTTCTGCGCGGTCCTTGGGCTGCAAGTCCAGTTCCCAATGGCCAAAATGCGCAATCCGTTGGGCGGTGGACATGGCGGACTCACTCGTCCTCAAAGCATGTTCAGCCCGTTTGTATTCCGTGATGTCCGTATGAGTCCCCACCATCCGTAAGGGGCGACCATCTGCGGAAAAGGCGATGACTTTACCACGGTCATGTATCCAGCGGTATTCGCCCTCTTTATGGCGCATTCGATGATCCGAAATGTAAATATCGCGCCGTCCTTCAAGATGCTCCCGAATCAAGTTCAGCGTGGACTCTAGATCATCTGGATGCACACGATCGGACCATTCCTCCAGCCGATGAGGGATCTCATCCGGCGCATAGCCAAGCATGGTTTTCCAGCGGTCTGAAAAAAAGATCTCATTGGTTTGCAGATTCCAGTCCCAGACGCCTTGCTCACTCCCTTCCAGCGCAAATTGCCAGCGTTCCTCACTAGTTTGCAGCGCCTGCTCACTTTCTCTCAGCGCTTGTGCCGTCCGTGTCTGATCCTCCATGATGCTGAGTAGCGCTGCCTCAGTCCGCTTTAGCTCACGCACCTGTCGGCGCAGTTGGATCTGAGTCATGACATGCTGGCTCAGCACCCGCAGTGCTGTCTGCTGCTGCTCGTTCAGTTGCCTGGGGACCCGATCAATCACACACAGAGCTCCCAAAGCTTCTCCCGTCGTCGTAACCAGAGGGGCACCAGCATAAAAACGGATATTGGGGTTACCCAAGACCAGTGGATTGTCTGCAAAACGTGGATCATCCAAGGCGTTCGGCACCATGAAAAGTTCTTGACCGCATATCGCGTGGGCACAGAAAGCGGACTCACGGGGAGTTTCCGCGACTGTTAGCCCGTATCGGGATTTGAACCACTGCCTGGATTCATCCACCAAAGAAATCAGGGCGATGGGGGTCCCGCAAATCGAGGCGATCAATGAGGTTATGTCATCAAATTCTTGTTCCTCTACACTGTCCAGAATATCAAAGTCACGCAACTTAGCCAGACGTTGCAATTCATTTTCGGGATAAGGAAACGTCATGGTACTGAAAAGCGGAAGGGGCCGAATTCTGCCCAGTTTTACAAGAATCGATCAAACGCGGCGGCCACGCGAGGGCCAGCTGGCAGTTTGAAATGAAAACGGAAGCCGAATGATAACATCAAAAGATGGCTTTTATTTAAGTTAACTAAGTATTACAGGTGTATTTTATGGTTATATGGATTGTATAGAATTTGTTAAATGTAGCATTTTTTAAAAAATCAACAAGACGGTTCACGTGGTTGTTCGAGGATTAAAATGAGCCTTCGGAAGGTTGGCTTCACATATGTCTCCCCTTGACGGCGGGGTTTAGAGGCCGATTGTGCCTCTAGAAGACAGAAATCGTTCGAGTCCATGTGAATAAGACCGAGTTTCCGTTTGACACTTGGCCGGAAACTTTTACTCTCGCGGCCCTCATTTTAACGCGGCGGCTATCTGCCATTCTCCGCGCCTATCAAGAACCTTATGAAGACATTCTCTGCTAAAGCCGAAGACATGAACCGCCAATGGTGGGTCATTGATGCCAAGGATAAAGTCCTGGGCCAGGTCGCCGTGGCTGCCGCTAACCTGATCCGCGGTAAGACCCGCCCAACCTTCACCCCCCACGTGGACACGGGTGATTTCGTCGTCGTCATCAACGCAGATAAAGTTCGCGTGACTGGCAAAAAAGAGCAGCAGAAGACCTACACCAGCAAGCGCGGTGGCTTCATTGGTAACCAGAAAGTGGAGACCGTGGAAAAAGTCCGTCAGCGCCGCCCAGAGCTTCTCGTTCACCGCGCAGTCAAAGGCATGGTTCCTCACAACCGCCTGGGAAATGCCATCATCACCAAGCTGAAAGTGTATGCTGGTGAAGAGCACCCCCACGTGGCTCAGAACCCGAAGTCCTTCTCGGTCGCCTAATTTCAATTTAGATCACGTTTCATGAGCAAGCCCATCACCAACGCCACAGGCCGCCGCAAGACCGCCATCGCCCGCGTGCACATCCTGGCCGGTTCCGGTTCAATCACCGTTAACGGTCGCGACTTTGAGGAATACTTCCCAACCGTCGCCCTTCAGAACCAGATTCTGACCCCTCTGGCCCTGACGAATACCCGTCAGCAGTATGATTTCAATGTGAACGCCTGCGGCGGTGGTATCACCGGTCAGGTCGGCGCAGTGAAGCTCGGCATCTCCCGCGCTCTCATCACCGTGAATCCAGAGCATCGTGGCATCCTGAAGAAGGCTGGCCTGCTCACTCGTGACTCCCGCGCCAAGGAACGTAAGAAGCCAGGTCGCCCAGGTGCCCGCAAGCGCTTCCAGTTCTCCAAGCGTTAATCGCTGGGTCCTGTTGTTTCGTTGTTTTGAAAACCCCACCGCAAGGTGGGGTTTTTTTTGTGGGGGTTGTTGTAATAAAAATTTTCTTGGTTGGTTTTGGGTTTTTTGTGGGGTTTGTTTTTTTTTTTTTTTTTTTTTTGTTTTTTTTGTTTTTTTTTTTTTTTTTTGGGGTTTTCG
>JAOZVT010000813.1 GCA_025869455.1 Prosthecobacter sp. | reverse complement strand
GTGATCTCGAAGTGCTCGTGGTCGTAGGTGCCTCTGGAGAGGCTGAATATGGAAAGCTATTCGATGCTCAAGTGACTGCCTGGAAAGAGGCCTGCGATAAAGCGGCGGTTCCTCTCAAGATCATTGGCCGCGATGAATCAGCCGAGGATCTTCCCAAACTGGAAGTGGCTTTGAAACAAGCTGTCAGTAAAAGTGGCGGGCAATTCTGGCTGGTGATGATTGGTCATGGCACCTTTGATGGCCGTGAGGCCAAGTTCAATCTGCGTGGGCCTGATCTCACAGCCAAACAACTGGGAGACTGGCTCAAGCCGTTAGATCGAGAACTCGTCTTGATCCAAACCGCATCTGCCAGCGCGGGGTTCATTCAACCTTTGGTCGGCAAAAATCGAATCATTGTCAGTGCCACCAAAAGTGCAGATGAGGTCTTTTATACACGCTTTGGTGAATACTTTGCTCCGGCGATTGCAGGGAAGGTGGAAGCTGATTTGGATCAGGATAAACAGGTATCCGTACTGGAGGCTTTCTTGTACGCTAGCAAGCGGGTGGCTGACTTTTATGAGAAAGAGGAACGGTTGGCCACCGAGCATCCTTTGTTAGAAGACAATGGCGATGGTGTAGGAACTCGGTCCGAAATTTTTGAAGGTGTCAAAGCCACTGTGGCTAAAGCCGATGGCGCCCGCGCTTCTCAGGTTGCGTTAGTTTTGAGCGAGGAGGAAATGAAGTTGAGTGACGAGCAGCGTCTTAAACGAGATGCACTGGAAACAGAGCTTGATGCACTTAAAGTTAGGCGTCCCGAAATGGGCGAAGCTAGTTATTACCGTGGGCTTGAGCCGTTGCTGCGAAAATTGGCCGAGGTTTATCGGTGATGATTCGTTATAGCAATGGGCTGATTTCAGCATCGAAGAACCGTTGGGCTTCGGCTTCTCCGGCGGCATAAAAATGGGGCATACGTCTGCCTGAAAAGACCACTGGGCGTTCATGGGTGGTTGTAGCCACTAGAACTTTTTTGCCATGCATTGCGGCTAGGCGCAGCCTGTATTCCTGCAACTGCTCACCGGCGCATTCATGGGATTTCGATGCGTAGTGGAGGAGGTTGGCCGGGAAAAACCTAGGGGGTGGGGTTTCGTGATGAGTGACGCGGTGCATCACAATCAAATCAATGTCATCCTCTTCTAACCATGGATCAATCGGCACCTCATGAGCCACTCCTCCATCATGATAGTATTTTCCGTTGATTTGGATTGGGGCAAAGACCGTGGGAATGCAGCAACTGGCGATCATGGTGCGCGCTAGCGGGCCACTCTTGAGAAAGAGGGTGCGGCAGGTTTCCAGATCACTCACCGCAGCCATGTAGCGTGGTGTGTTCAGGCTTTCGATCTGCCGATCCTTCAAGACAGATTCGAGATACTGGACGGCTCCTTCAGGCTTAAATGTTCCATAATAACGCTCGTTGAAGGTGCTTTTAATGTAGTGAGTGAACCACGGAGTGCGCCTAACAAACGATCTGCGAAAACGATGGGCGAAGACGACTTTCTTAATCTCCTCTGGGGTGAGCCCGGCTGCGTACAGTCCTGATGCAACCGCTCCCGCCGATGATCCGCCAACGGCAACAGGGCGGATGCCTAGTTCATGCAGGCGATTCATAAAGCCTGCATGGGTGGCGTAACCCAGAAAGGAAGACCCGAGTGAGATGGCGATGCGTGGTTTCAAACTTCGGGAGTTAGGGTGGAGATCGGGTCTTCGGTGGCTGCGCGTCTGCCGCGAATGAACAGGAGGCCACCGAATAACCCCCAGACGACACTCATCATCCAGCCTGCCAAAGAGGCGGAAACGGCTGTGGCTTCTGGAACACTGGTCATGGCACTGACCAAGGTCTCAAAGGTCTTTTCACGAACACCTAGGCCGGAAACTGAAATAGGCAGGCCCGCAGCCGTATCCACGATGGGCATGGCGGCCATGATTTCCAAGAGTGGGGCTTTCCCCCCGACAGCAAAGATGCCGAAGTAAAAAGACAAAAAGTGAGTGATGAAGATCAGCATCGAAAGGCCGATGGCCAGAAGCGAGCAGCCCCAGGAACGACGAATGGCATCACAGGCTTGAGCAAAGTTTTTCAAAGGAGGCCAGCCCAACATGTTGGGCCACTGTTTTTCTCCCCAATTGTAGAGCTTGGGGGTGAAGGAGATGGCCGAGAGGATGGTAGCGGTCAAGGAGACGCCCATGAACCAACTGAAGCCCTTCACAATGGCATGTACCTCTGCTCCATAGCTTTCCAGTTGATGACGAAAGAAGTACCCACAGCTCAAAAAGAGAATTGCTAAACCAACCATGCCTAACATGTGATCCAGCATCACTGAGACCATGATGGGGAGTTTTCGCGCTTGGGTGCGCTTCATGAGCGCGATGATGCGGTAGGCGTCTCCTCCCACGACGCCGATGGAGGTGATGTTGAAGAAGTTACTGACGACTGTTACGTGCAACACGTCGGATCCAGGGACTTTGATTTCCTGGCCTTTGAGCAGCACTTGCCAGCGTAGGGCACCGAACCAGGTTGAGAAGCCGACGCTGACTAGACCTGCAAGGGTCCATTGCCAGTTCGTCACCATGGCACCCAGGTGCGGCAGGATGGTCACCGTGAAACGGTGTTCCTTAAAGATCATCCACAGCAGGGCTGTCGTGATGCCCAACTTTAATAAGATAAGCAGGGCCTGTTTCATGCACCCATGTGGATCATGCTAAGCCTGCTTCTTCGATGGCTTTCGCAATGCTATCTACGCTATGCAAAATCTCACGGGCTTTGGTCTGGTCGCTAATCTTCAGTTTGAAGTGCTTTTCAATGGCCACCACCAGTTGTAGGGCGTCCACGCTATCCAGTCCGATGCCATCGGGTCCAAAGAGGGGTGATTCATCAGTGATTTCATCCACACTGACTTCCAGCATGAGTTCGCTGGCCATGACTTCTTTGATGCGTTGGCGTAAGTTCATTCTTGGGAAATATAAAGAGGTAAGCAGGATTTAGACAAGAGCGCCGTCAAGTTTCAGAGACGCGCCAGTCATATAGCTCGCTTCACGGCTAGCAAGAAAGAAAACTACGGCAGCAATTTCTTCTGGCCGTGCAAATCGCCGCATGGGGGTTTCTCGCTTCACAGCTTTGATCTGTTCATCGCTCCACCCAGCAGGGAGGGCTCCCTCGATGTGGCCAGGGCAAACGGCATTGACCGTGATGCCCATCCGGGCGGTTTCTTTGGCCAAACTTTGCGTGAGGCCGATGACTCCAGCTTTCGCTGCGGCATAATTGGTTTGGCCAGCTGGCGAGTGGAGTGCACTGAGGGAGGCGATATTGACAATGCGACCCCAACGTTGATGCATCATGGGTTGCAGCGCCGCCTGACAGCCCAGGAAGACAGCGTTTAAGTTGGCATCCAGCACGCCCGACCATTGACCCTGGGTCATGTGCGCCAGCAGGGCATCATCATGATAACCTGCGTTATTAATGAGGACGGAAAGGGGGCCACTTTGATTTTCAATCTGCGTCAGCGCAGCGTTCCATGAGGCCGAGTCAGTGATCTCTAACGGGCAAAGCAAGGCTCGCCCCGGATATGCGGCGACGAGAGCTTCAGCACGGACCCGGCTTTCACGCACACCGAGGAAGACGTGGCAGTCTGGATCGTGTTGGAGAAAGTACTGCGCCGTTGCATGGCCTAACGTGCCATTGGCTCCGGTGATGAGGATGCGGCGAGGGTCTGACATGGGATTGAATACGAAAACAGCGTCGGGGGGTGCCCGACGCTGTTTGGGGATCTTATCTCTCCAGCTTCACTGATTAAGCGGCGGCAGGGGAGTGGGTATCGCAATGTTCTGGCTCAGGATCGGTTTCTTCGATCTGGGCATTGTCCTTGAGGAATTGCATGGCGCTTTCGATGAGGAGATCGTCACGCATGCGCTCGATCAGGCCGCTCTTCTGGGCTTCTGACATGAACTTCTTCACTGGCTTTTTCTGGCGGGCAGCCATGTTTGCCAGGGCGTAAGTGAGCTGTTGATCGGTGATGCTGAGGCCTTCTTTTTTAGCGACCTGTTCCAAGATGAAGCTGACCTTCACGCTCTGCTTGGCCTGATTGGTGGCGCTGCTGAGGATTTCATCCTGCTGCTTGACCAATTCTTCCTGTGAAATGCCCTGCTGAAGCGCGCGATTAGCGATGTCGTTGGTGCGGCGCTGAGCTTCACGATTGACGATTTCCTGAGGCACTTCGAACTCCACCTTTTCAAAGATGTGGGCGATGACCTGATTGCTCTTGTCATTTTCGCGGGCCTGTTCACGACGGCGGCGGATGGCTTCCTTGACTTCGCTGCGGAGGGTTTCTTCGGTCATTTCACCACCACCGATTTTCTGGATGAATTCGGCATCCAGGGCGGGGATGGTTTTGTCCTTCACGCCTTTGCAAGTGACTGCAAGGTCGAGTGTTTTGCCGCGCAGAGCTTCGAACGCGTGGTCTTCAGGGATGGTGAGAGAGAGCGTGCGCTCTTCATCCTTGGTGATGCCCACAAGGCCTGCATAGAAGCCTGGGAGGAAATCTTCTTCCGTGTCCAGGAGGAACCAGTTTTCTTCGATCTTCTTGAAGTGTTCTGGGGCTTCCGGCATGACGTCAGCCAGAGGCTGGCCTTCAAGAGTGGTGGTGAACCCGAGAACCACGGCGTCGCCATTGGCAGCTGCGCGCTCGACATCTTCGAACGAAGCATAACGTTCGCGCAGGTGCAGGATGTCGTGCTCCACGTCAGCATCAGTCACTTCAATGCGTGCCAGTTTCACTGGGATGCCTTTGTACTCAGGGAGTTCAAATTTTGGAGCCAAGCTGATTTCAGCACTGAAGCTGAAGCTCTGGTCCGCATCATGAATCATCTTGTCCGTGACGGAGAGGATATTCAGCACTTCCATGCCTTCGTTTTTGATGGCGGTGCGCAAACCATCATTGATGAG
>JAOZVT010000812.1 GCA_025869455.1 Prosthecobacter sp. | reverse complement strand
CAAAGACGCGCCACTGGCCTCCAAGCCCGAAAAGGAAAAGGGCAAAGTGATCGAATTCATCCAGGACATCCATCCAGACATCCTCGGTGTTTGTGAAATTGGTAGCCTGGATGACCTCAAGGAAGTCCAAACAAGGCTGAATCACGCCGGGCTGGATCTTCCCCACTTAGAATTTTGCCAAGGTGGAGATCCCACTCGCAGCCTGGGCCTGCTGTCCAAATTCCCCATCTCCGCCCGCAACTCCCAAACCAAGCTGCAATACCAAATGGGAGCAGAGACCTACCCCATGCAGCGCGGCATACTGGATGCCACCGTGGACATTGCCCCAGATTTCCAAGTCCGTTTCCTGGGTGTTCACCTCAAGTCTAAACGCCCCATCCCTGAAGCTGACGAATCACTCATGCGCCGGAATGAGGCCCACCTCCTGCGCTTGCACCTGGATAGCATTTTAGAAAAAGAACCCCAGGCAAAAATCGTCAGCTACGGGGATTTCAACGAACACCGCAATGAACCCGCCATCAGTGAAATCATCGGTTCACGCTCCAGCCAGAGCTACATGATGGATTTATTTTTGCGTGACTCGCACGGACTCGTCTGGACCCACTTTTGGGACACGGCAGATGTCTATGCACGCCTTGACTACCTTTTTGTTAGCCGTGGCTTGCGGCCACTGGTAGATTCTAAAGACACTTACATCTACACCGCTGCAGATTTTGACAAAGGCAGTGATCATCGCCCGATCGTGATGACGCTCAAGCCTACGCCGAACAAGAAAAGGTCAACGGCCAAGCAGTAGGCGTGCCTGCTGCACATCCGTCTGAATCTGGGCCTTCAGTTCCTCCACGCCATTGAACTTCTGTTCTGCTCTCAGAAAGGCTCCCAGTCGTACTTCCAGATCCATCCCGTAGAGGTCACCTTGCCAATCAAACAAGTGTACCTCTAAGGCAGGAGCCACACCAGGCTCCACCGTGGGACGCACCCCCAGATTGGCTATCCCAGCTTGCCAGCAGCCATCGACCTCCGCCTGAACCACATACACACCGTAAGGGGGTAACACTTCCGCTTCTGGCAAAATATTCGCCGTTGGGAAGCCGAGCTGCCGGGCTAATTGACGCCCTTTCACCACACGTCCGAACAAAGAGTAGGGTCGCCCCAGCAAGGAACTGGCCTTGACCAAATCTCCACCATTCACCGCATCACGGATCAGGGTGCTACTGACAACTTCTCCACCAATCCGAATCGGAGGAACCCCGTAAACGGCAAAGTCATACCGTTGCCCCAGATCCATGAGAGAGTGAATATTGCCGCTACGCCCTTTCCCAAAACTCCAGGTATAACCAACTGAAATACAACCGAGCGGTTTGCAGGCCTGGACCAGAGAACCCACAAAATCTTCGGCAGAGGTATTCGCCACCTCTTGAGTAAACGGACACAGCAAAGTGCCTGAAACACCCATGGCCTTCAGCAGCTTTTCCCGATGCCGCTCGCTGCAAAGTCGCTTGGGCATCGCCCCGGGGCGCAGCACACTCAGCGGGTGTGGATCAAAACTCATGACAATGGCTTGTCCACGATGCTGTGCCGCATGCTCTTCAGCCGCACGAATGACCTCCTGATGTCCGAGATGGACGCCATCGAAGACACCGATCGCCAGAGAGACGGGCCCGGTCACTTGAGAGAGTTCTTGGATGGAACGCAATTGCAGCATGCCCTTGAATTGGCGCAACCTGACCGCTTTGGCAAAGAATGAATGGATCATCCGCATTCACACAAATTTGTTCGGAATCATTGAACAATTAAGACCCTATCTAGGTCAAAAACAGCAAGAAGGAGGTAACAACCATGATCCCCAACTTGAATCCATCCCCACTCGGATGGATGCGCAATGCGGAAGATCCCGGCATGGCTGGAGGTTCAGCCATGATGCCCCACAAAGGTCAGCCCAGCATAGGACTGGCTCTCTCAGGTGGTGGGGCACGAGGTCTGGCGCATGTAGGCGTTTTACAAGTACTCGAAGAAAATAACATCCCCATCGCCGCCGTCGCAGGCACTAGCATGGGTGCCTATGTAGGTGCCCTGCATGCCGCAGGTTTTAACACCCAAGATCTCGAGTCTTTAGCACGTGAGATCAAAGATCGGCGGACGCTGCTTCGTTTGCTAGATCCCATTTTTCCACCCACTTCAGGACTGATTCGCGGCAATAAAATCCGCCTCCATCTGGAGCGTTCCTTGGGTACCCGCACGTTTGCTGAATTAGACAAACCGCTCCTCATCGTCGCCACGGATCTAGATACCATGGCAGCCCACGTTTTTGACCAAGGCTCCGTCGGGGCTGCCGTGCATGCCAGCGCCGCCATTCCGGGTGTTTGCGCCCCCGTTCATCTGGACGGGCATCGTTATACAGACGGAGGAGCCGCTGAACCTCTGCCAGTAGGACTCCTGCGTGAACGGTTCAATCTGGATGCCGTTATTGCCGTCAATGTGCTGCCAACCACACATGATATTTTACACTGTAAAGATGAAGCTTTTGTCCCGCCAAAGACACATAAAAACCCTATTTTACGTTTCATCAATGCCCTCCTGCGGCCCCTCAATCTGCTGGCCTATGGCAATGTCTTGGACACTTTCCGCCGCGCCTTGATGTGTGCTCAACTCGGGCTGGCGGAAAAAGAATGCCGTCGGGCGGATGTCGTCGTTCACCCCTTTTTCTGTGAAAGCACTTGGTTCGATTTTGAAAACTTCGACCGCTACATCAGCGCAGGTCGTCGGGCAGCGGAAGAGTCACTGCCTCAGATCAAAGCTCTTCTAGAAAACCATTCATCCAACCCCAACCAAAACCATGAAAATCCTGTCCTCCACACCCGCGTGGGATGCAGCGCCGCCTGAGGTCTGGCATGACTGGCAACTCCGCCGTCTGCGTGACTACCTCAGCCACCGCGTTCTCCCTTTCAGCGCCCATTACCGTCAGCTCTTCAAGGAACATGACCTCGCCGTTCAAGACATCCTCTCTCTGGAAGATTGGGCCAATGCGCCCTTCACCAGCAAAAGTGATCTCACCGTGCCGCGTGATCAGCAGCGCGACTTTGTGCTGATGCCTGCGGAAGCTCAGCTAAGTCGTGAATGGAGTGTCATCTGGAACGCCCTACGGCACGGACGCGCTGCCGCCAAGGAAGCCCTGGAAGAAGAGTTCCGCCCCGTCATGCTCACTAGCACCACAGGCCGTTCTTCAGATCCGGTCCCCTTCCTCTACACCAAACATGATCTCGCCAATCTAGACATCACCGGACGCCGTCTCATGGAGTGTGGTCGATCTCAGCGGGACTTCCGCCACGTGAATGCCTTCCCCTTTGCTCCGCACCTCGCGTTTTGGCAAACTCATCACGCAGGCCTTGGATTCGGCACTTTCATGGTCAGCACCGGTGGCGGCAAATCACTCGGCACTGAGGGTAATATCAATCTCATTGATCGCATCCAACCCGATGTGCTGATTGGTATGCCTACCTTCATGTATCACCTGCTCCGTGAAGCAGTGGAGAAGGGCAAGCATTGGCCTAACATTAAACGTGTTGTCCTTGGTGGAGAAAAAGTCGCCGAAGGTCTGCGCGCCCGTTTGGTGAATCTGGTCCACGAACTCGGCAGTGAGAAAGTCTCCATCATCAGCACCTATGGATTCACCGAAGCCAAGATGGCCTTCCCTGAATGCCCCACGGAATCGGGAGCCAGCGGCTTCCACCTCAGCCCCGACTTGGCCCTTATCGAATTGGTGGACCCACGCACAGGTAGCCCCGTGCCCGCAGGTTACCCAGGGGAGATCGTTTTCACCCCCCTAGATGCACGTGGCACCGTCGTGCTACGCTATCGCACTGGAGACATTGCGGAAGGAGGCATGACCTGGTCGCGTTGCCCGCATTGTGGACGCACTTGCCCGCGCCTACTTGGTCCCATCAGTCGTGTCAGCGAAGTTCGCGAACTGCACCTGGATAAAGTCAAAGGCACCCTGGTGAACTTTAACATCCTAGAACATCTGCTGGATGATCAAAAAGGCGTGGCCGCTTGGCAGATCGAACTCTGCAAACGCCACGACGATCCTCTGGAAGTGGATGAACTCATTCTCCACGTGGCCCCAGAACCCGGCATGAATGCCGATGATCTGGAACAGCGCATTCACCGCCGCTTTGCAGAGGTCACCGAGATTCACCCAAATGCCATTCACCTTCATGATCTGCCAGACATGCGTGAGCGCCTCGGCATCGGCAGACTCCTGAAGGAAGTCAAACTTTTGGATAGGCGCAAACAAAACAACCCCACGGGTTCTCTACGCACCCGTGATTAAGCCCCCACCACTCCCATGAAACCACTTTACATCATCGCCACCACCCGCACGCCTTTTACCCGCGCAGGCAGCAGCCTTGCGGGGCAAGATGCGGTGGACCTTGGCAAGGCCGCAGTCTCCGCGCTTCTGGCGCGCTCTGGGCTTGATCCCCAGGCCGTGGATGAAACCATTTTTGGCTGTGTTGGCCAACCTGCCAACGCCCAAAACATTGCCCGAGTCATCGCCTTGCGTGCCGGTTTGCCAGAGGCTAAACCAGCCATGACGGTGCATCGAAATTGCGCATCCGGACTTGAAGCTCTCACCACCGCCCACGCTAAAATGTGCGCTGGTCAGGGAGATGTTTTCATCGTCGGCGGCACAGAAAGCATGTCCAACATGCCCCTCTACTTTTCCCGCCAAGCGGCAGAAAAATTCGGCATGCTGAGCAAGGCACGTAGCCTTGGCCAAAAGTTCGGTGCCATGACCGCTTTTCGACCCGCTGACTTTGCTCCCATCATCGGGCTCAAGCTCGGTCTCACCGATCCTGTCGTCGAAATGAACATGGGAGAAACCGCCGAACTGCTGGCCCGTGAATTTAGAATCACCCGTGAAGCC
>JAOZVT010000811.1:1156-4984 GCA_025869455.1 Prosthecobacter sp. | reverse complement strand
GGGTTTGGGGGTTTTTGTGGTTGGGCTATTTCTCGATTTTTATCCTGCCTGGGTGCTCGGTTTTTGCCATGACCCTAGCCCAGACTCAACGCCTCCCTCCCCATTTTTAAAACACACCCTAGAAATGCAGTCCAGAACGGCCTCGGAAACTAACCCTACTTTTTATCCACACTATCTGTCACTTTTTAGTGCTGAAACTTTATTCTCTGAATCGTCAGCGAGCAATTCCAGCTAAACAAAAGCCATTGCACGAAACGCTCATAATTTGAACGATTAGAGGAAGCGTCATGCCAGATGAGTTCAAGTTTCCTCATCTTTTCAGGTAGCATTGCCACCTTCAAAGTTAACCCCTTGATTTTCAAGGGGTGGTGCCGGTGGTCGGACTCGAACCGACACTCCTTTCGGAACAAGATTTTGAGTCTAGCGCGTCTACCATTTCACCACACCGGCGTGTGCTGTCTTGCGAAGGAACCGCTAAAATGGCGAGTCTTCAGAAGATTGCAAGGCTTTTGGAGGGCCAAGTATCTCTTTCAGCAAAACAGCCTGTCTTGCGGAGGTGGAACTTAACAGCAAATCACGCAATCCTCCAAATTCTGCCGCTGGGCGGGAACGCTCAATCATCCGAGGTGTAGGCGGAGTACTGAAAAAAATAGGCGGGGTGGTTTTAACCGAACCCGTAGGAAAAGCTACGGCTGGCACTGGCGGAGGGGCGGAGGCAGGCTGAAGCTCTGCACGAACGGTGCCCCGGCGCGGCCTATCCACTGGGGCAGGCACGGGCGGCGGCATGGCTGGATTTTGTGCATTCCGGGCCTCTTCTTTGATCTGATCAAAGACATCCCTCACACTGGACCAGGGATCATTAACAGGCGGCGGGGCCTTCGGTGAAGGTCTGGAAGGCCTTTGATTCTGCAATATTCGGCGTCTGGCCGCTTCGCGTGCAGCGTTATCTTCACCACTATTTACAGGCTCGTTGCTGCGTTTGCTTTCTTCTAGGTTTTGCTTCAGCAAACCCCAGATCCATTGCACAAACCCAGCTCCCATCGCAATCACGATGATGACAACCTGGATGGGATCAATCTCGGCGAGGAACATGCAACGAGTGTGGCATCATTCTAAAGGACGCGCCACCACGATTCCTGCATGGTTTTTAAAGTCGGCCAAATAGCCCGAAAGAGATTTATCCACCAGCACCCTTTTATAGGTCTGCGAAGCATGCATGAAATGACACACCCCATCGGAGGTGCGGACGACCAACCCGACATGGCTGCAATAGACATGTGGCTTGTGGGTAACGACCCCGATGATGTCCCCACTTTGCAACTTGGGTTCAATGGAACGCACATTTTCCTTGGGTAGGTAACGGAAGGGATGCGTCTGCAACTCAGCCTCAATCTCGGCCATGCCCGCGATCAATTCTGGATTGTTCTTCAGGTAGCGATAGCTTTTCCAAAGCACGCTCATTTCATCGATTCGGCGGCCTTCCAGCGGCACGGTGTTGCCTAGCTTCTCCGTGATATTGCGCACATTGCCGCGCTTTTGATTGTCGCGGAACCATTCATCCAGGTAGTGGATGCGATCCAGGTAACCACCGTGGCACACGCCTCCGCGATAGCGGGTAATCTCGATCTGCTTCAATAGATCACTCGGCGTGTAAGTCTCCTGCTTGTGATGAAGCATGCGAGCTATGCCGAGGGCGATTTCAAAAAAGGTCCAGCAGTCCTGGCCATCGAAGTTAGCAGAGGGGGATTCAATATGATCATGAATCTCCAACGTGAATCCCACATAAGGCGTGCCTGTCATAGCCAAGGCGATGCGAGTGATGCGCTCTCCAATCGGCAGATTGCGCCAGCCTTCACTCACCGCACGGGCGACGATGCGATCAAACTTCCCACTGCCGATGAAAGTGAGGCTTTGAGGGAGATGTTCTTCCGCCTGGAGAAAGCCAGGCAGGGCGCTCACCGCAGCCAAAGTTTGAAGAAAAAAGCGGCGGTTCATAAAGTGCATGGAGAAATTTCGACGCTACTGCAAGGCCTCTAAAACAGAACGCGCAGCCCGTTTGTAGGCCCCGCCTTGTCCTAGTGTGGCCACGACTTCGGCAAGGTCTTCCTGAAGGTTACTGCGCCGAACATCATTGGAGAGAAGATCCACCATCTCAGCCGCCAGTGTATCGGCGGTCAATCCGCCCTGCACGAGTTCCGACACGACGGTGCGTTTTGCTAAAACATTGATGATGCCAATGTTCTTGATCCTCACCACGATTTTGGCCGCTAGGTAAGTCAGGCTATTGACCTGATAGACCAAGGCATAAGGCAAGCCGAAACAGGCCGCCTCCAAGGTCGCAGTGCCACTGGCCACCGCGCCCACTTGAGCACGCTGCATCAGGTCATAGACCGTGCCGGTTTCGATCCACTGCTTAGCTTCCGGCATGCCCGCTTCATCGGCCATCAGGCGCAGATGACCCGCCAGAGTTTCATTGGCCGCAGAAACCGCAAAACGCACCTGAGGATGCATCATGCGGATGCCCAAAGAAGCCTGGAGCA
This sequence comes from Prosthecobacter sp., assembly GCA_025869455.1. Lineage (GTDB taxonomy): Bacteria > Verrucomicrobiota > Verrucomicrobiia > Verrucomicrobiales > Verrucomicrobiaceae > Prosthecobacter. Next base: position 2,444 of record JAOZVT010000811.1, on the reverse strand, counting down.
TGATCGGAAATAGCCGCTTTACCTCATTCAAGCGACTGCCAGGAAACCAGCCGACGAGAGCGCGCTCACGTTCCCAGTTTCGGCGCAGAGTCACCACCCGATCCACCATGGGATGCCCGCTAAATTCCGTGCGCAGACCACTCTTTTCGTAAAAGTCTTTTTCGAAAGGAACGATGCAAATCATCAGATCCAGCACCTTGGCCATGGTCTTCACCCGACCCTTTTTCCAGGCCCAGACCTGAGGACTGATGTAGTAGATGATCTTGCCAGCGTACCCCTTCAGGCGCAGTTCCTTGGCCACTCGTAGGTTGAACCCAGGATAGTCCACCAAGATCACAGACGCTGGCTTCTCAGTCATGATCGCAGACACCACGGCATTGAAGCGCTGTTTGAAATAGCCGTACATTTTCAGCACTTCCCACAACCCCACGACCCCTGCCGTTTCCACCCAATCATCAATCCCCGCCCCCGCGATCTCGCGCATTTGAGGGCCGCCCAATCCACTGATTTTTAGCGTAGGTTCCAGGGCTAGCAATTCCTTCAGCAGCCCTGCGCCATGCGTGTCCCCACTGACTTCACCGGCGATGATGTATAGATGCGTCATGGACAAATGAGTTGAACTTGGGGAAAATAAGTGCGGTAGCGAACCGCATCGCGAGTCAGGATCTGATGGCCCTCAGCTTCAGCATGTGCGCCGATGTAAAAGTCTGGTAGAGGCGATGTCTTTAGGCCGCCTGAATGTCGATAGGCCATGAATGCACGGGCTGCAGGAAAAGAGGCCGAGTAGGGCAAAGGAAGACGGACAATAAGTCTAGGTGGTAACAGCTTAGTATCAAGATCTACCTCATTAGCAAAGGCTGGAGCTAACTCTGTGTAAATGACCGGATTGATGGCCGCATCCCCCTGACCAATTAACGCGGATAAATGGGAACTAGACCATGCATACCATTGAGCATCACGGGTAGCGATGTCTATGAGCACATTCGTGTCCACAAGCACCATGAATCAATCCTCCCCACGCGTGATAGCCATGAGTTCGTTGGTGGTTAAGGGCACTGTAGCTGAACCTGTAGCTTTCAATAGCCAATCATCGACAACGCTCTTGGAATGACGGTGGGCCTTATGTGGAATAATATGCAGACCATCTTCAAGTGGAAGAAAATCCACCTCGGTACCCGGACGCAGGCAATAACGTGTCCGCAGAGCCTGCGGAATCGTCACTTGGCCTTTGGCGGTTATAGTCATGGCTAAAGAATATCGGAAACAGCTAGTCCGGTCAAATGCGATA
>JAOZVT010000811.1:0-1146 GCA_025869455.1 Prosthecobacter sp. | reverse complement strand
TCACCCATCTCCCAGCGCTGCATTCTTTTCAATCTGATCCGTGATCTCTAGGGCGATACGGACCGCCTCAGCACCTTCTTGACCTGTAACAATCGGGCGCTTGCCATGCCGGGAGCATTCGACAAAAGCGGCTATTTCCAGCTTCAAAGGTTCATCTTTTTCCACCTCCACCGCTTCACGGACGATCTGCATGCCGTCCTTGCGATAGATCCATCCGCTCTGCTCCTGGTAGTCCAGGGAAAGGTAGCTATCCTGCTGAAAGACACGGATTTTACGCAGCTTTTCTGGGCTGATCCGGCTGGCCGTGATGTTGGCAATGCAACCATTGGCAAACTTCAGACGCGCATTGGCGATGTCCTCGCGCTTGGTGAGCACAGGAATGCCCACGGCATCAATTTGAATGAGAGGAGACTTCACCAGATGCAGGACGATCTCGATATCGTGAATCATCACATCCAGCACCACACCGATGTCCATGCTGCGATTTGGGAAAGGGGACAGGCGGTGGGCCTCAATGAAACGCGGATGGTCCATGCGTTCTTCTAACTGGCGGAGCACGGGGTTAAACCGCTCAATGTGCCCCACCTGCAAGATCACATTCTTTGCCTGGGCCAGTTCGATCAAAGCTTGAGCTTCGGCATAAGATTCGCTGATGGGTTTCTCCACCATGACATGCACCCCGGCCTCCATCAGCGGTTCCGCCACCCGGCGGTGGTAAACCGTGGGCACGGCGACGGTGGCGGCATCCACCCGTTGGGCAAAGTCGGCCACATCACTTGCGGCATGCGTCTGATACTGCGCGGCAAATTCTGCGGCACGCGCAGGATCGGCATCATACACGGCGGCAAAAGTGATCGCCCCCGCGCTGCGGCTGGCAATTTCCGCCATGATGCGGGCATGATTTTTTCCGATGGCACCCACACCGGCCACGCCGATGCGGAAAGGTTGAGCTGCTGAATCCATGAGCCTTAGCGTTAGTGAAGACGACGCAGGGTAGCAAGAGGAATGAACCAGAGCCAAGCACCAAAAATGAATGTGCCCTGGCAGAAAGCCTCAAAATTCTATCACCCCACCATTTCCAGGAAGATTTCCTCCAGACGCAGGCCCTGTTTTTCCTGCGCCGCATGCAATTCCTGAAGGGTCCCG
>JAOZVT010000810.1 GCA_025869455.1 Prosthecobacter sp. | reverse complement strand
GCTCGGCCCGTTTTGCTGGAGAAACGGCGACCGATGCCGACAATCGCACAGAATTAAAAAAACGGCTCCGTTACCTCAGCACGAATCCAGGGCAGCATTTCCCAGGTCGTTTTCGCTGCTGCCTCGCCTTACTTAAAGATGAGCAAGTTTTACACGTCGCCCACGGAACAATCGAAGGTTGGATTTCTATCGTAGAGCAGGGCGGAGGCGGCTTCGGTTATGATTCCATGTTTATTCCCCAGGGTTATGAAGAGAGTTTTGGGGTCCTACCGCCCGAGGTAAAAAACAGTCTCAGCCATCGTGCCCGTGCCATGGAAGAGATGCAGAAATGGCTGCGCAACAACTTCGTGAAGGAAGAGTAATAAAAGGATGATGCACATGAAATCCTATCTTCTGCTGCCCGCCCTGCTACTACTGCCCCAGTGCGCTCGTTTATCCCCACAGCCTGCGTATCCCCAACCCGTTCGCAGTGCACCAGCCAGCGTGCCTGCCCCGAGAGCGATGCCCCCACCGCAGCAGGCCCCTCTTTACCCAGCCTCGGCAACCCCAGCACCAAACGCTGCTTATACGTCCTCTTGGCGACGCACTTCAGCCCTACGCACTCAGGAACTCAGCGCAGGCGCACAACTGCATGATTTCACGGCCCGCAACTCCACAGAAGCAGCTGAAGTCCGTGTGGTCATTTTTGACAGTCAGCGCTGTGCCATGCGGGTGCTGGATCAACCCTCCGCCAACGCAGGAAGCGGAGTCATTACACCACTCATGCGTGGGGTGGGAGCCATCGCTGGCGTCAACGGAGGCTTTTTCCATCCCAATTTCTCCACCCTGGGCCTCATGATCGCCGATGGCCGCCAAACCGGTCAATTTGCCAAAACCAGCCTCGTTTCGGGATCTTTCATCATGATTGGAAGAGAGCCCTACCTTGTCTGGAACCAAGAGTTTCTGGGCGAACGCGGCGTCTCACAATTGCTCCAAGCCGGCCCACGCCTTGTGGATGCTGGACAGCCCCTGCCATCACTGAACCGCTCCAAAAGCGCTGTTCGCACCTTCATCGCCACAGATGGCAAACGCCAATGGGCCATTGGAACGGTGCATTCGACTTCTCTGGCGGGGCTTGGCGAACTTCTGGCCAGCCAAGGCATTTTACCAGACATCCAGGTCCAACGTGCACTGAATTTGGACGGAGGCCGTTCTACCGCCTTTTACGCACGTACTGCGAATGGCAAAGACATCAGCCTGCCAGGATGGAGCACGGTGCGCAATTATCTGGCCGTAGTTCCAAGATAATCTTTCGATCAAGCTTGATTCACCTTTACTCACGATGAATACCACCTCAAAGACCTTTCTCTTCGACCTCCTCTCCACCCCCAGCCCCACGGGATTCGAAGTCCGTGGTCAGCGCAAATGGGCTGCTTACACGCGAAAATTTGCAGATCGAGTGGAAAGCGATGCTTACGGCACGGCTTGGGCGACGATTGAAGGCAAGGGCAAGAAACCCAAGCGCATCATGTTTGAGGCCCATGCCGATGAAATCGGCTACATGGTGAAATACATCTCCAAGGATGGCTTCATCAGTGTGGATCGCGTGGGCGGTAGCGATGTCGCTACGGCCCGTGGTCGCCGCGTGGACATCCTGGGAGACAAAGGCATCGTGCGTGGCATCATCGGGAATATTGCCATTCACATCCGTGAAGATCGGGAAAATGAAAAAGCCCCCAAGGTCCATGAACTATGGATCGATATCGGCGTCAGCAGCGCAGCCGAAGTCGCCGAAGCCGGAATCCGTGTCGGACACCCTGCCGTCTATGCAGACACGGTGGAAGAATTGGGTAAACATCGTTTGGTAGGCCGTGCTCTCGACAACCGTGTGGGTGGATTCATCATCGCCGAAGTCATCGCACGCTTGAGCAAGCGTAAGACACCTCTGTCTTCCACCGTCATCGCCGTAAACGCAGTCCAAGAAGAAATCGGCGGACATGGTGCCAAGATGGCGTCGCACCGCCTCATGCCGGATGTGGCTATCGTTTTAGATGTCACGCATGGCACCGATACTCCGACGGTGGATGTAAAAAAACATGGCGAGGTGAAACTAGGCGGTGGCCCCAGTCTCACCCACGGCAGCGCCAATCATGTGGAAGTCGTCAAGCGTCTCATTGAGGTCGCCGAGAGTAAAAAAATTCCGCTCCAACACGAATCATCATCACGCTTCACGGGCACAGATACGGACGTCATCTTTAATCAACAGCATGGCATCCCGAGTGCCCTTGTTTCCCTGCCCCTACGCTACATGCACAGCGTGGTGGAAATGGCTGACCTGCGGGACATGGAACAAGTGATCCAGCTTTTGGTCGCCTTTGCGGAAAGCGTGAACGACAAGGATGAGTTCAGCGTAAAGCTGTAAATCAGATCCTAAAAAAGATTCGTTTTAGCTCCCGCAGTCGCCAGCACATGCCACTTAGCCAAATGAGGCCAAGTATAGATACTTCTGTGCGAAGAACGGCCTGCGCGTGCACCAGTGGCACGCGCGTTGCTTAACATCTGGTTATCCCCCCGAGAGCGATGAATCCTCTTGTGAAAAGGCAACTTTTCACTTGAAGGGAGTCCACGGCTCTGAGCGGCGGGAACGACGCCCAGAACCATGAAAAACCTCAACCGTTTCTGTATCTTTAGTAGCCTGCTCATGATGGGGGCGAGCGCCTTTGCTGCCCAACTCACCTTTGATGCCAATACCGGAACCGCCGGAGTACAAAATGGCAGCGGCACCTGGAATCTCACCAACACAAATTGGTTCGACGGAGCCAATAATAGCCTCTGGGACAATTCAGGAACTGCCATTGCCGCCTTCGGCACAAACGCGACTAAAACAGGAGGCACCATCACGGTGGAAGGAACGATCAAAGTCGGTGGGCTTCTATTTAATCCTCTCAGTCCATCCTCGGTGGCGGACCTGCCTGTCACGAGTGCCTATACCATCACTGGAGGCACCTTACAATTTGCCGATGACGCCATCATTGAGGCCTCAAACAACTCCAGCAGCGGCAGTTCAGGTGTTCTTTTCATCAATCTCGTCTCCGCCTTGGAAGGTCATAACCTCACGGTCCAACGGCCAGACGAAACCCGCATCAATGCCTTTCAGTACGTTCGCTTTTCCACAGCCAATCCCAATCTCACCGGGGTGCTAAACATCAATAGCCGCTCCACAACAAATGGCATTTTCATGCTCTTAGCAGGTAGCAGCACAGTCAGCTCTCTAGACAGTCTGGTTGTCCAGTCTGGCAGCGTCTTAGCCACAGGCGGCACAGGTCATACCTACATCACCCCCATGACTATTGGGGGCAATGGCCAAGGCAATGGAGCGATTCGTGTGGATAGCAGCAACATGCATTTTACAGGTGAAATCACCCTGAGTGAAGATGCCGCCCTCTTAACCAACCGTAACATCATCAACACGACGATTGAGGCCCCGATCACGGATGGTGGAGGCCTCTATGGCTTTCAAAGATTTGCCACATCGGCGAACAGCGTATTGACCTTGAGCGGAACCAGCACCTATGGAGGAACCACCACCATCGGAAGGAGTGGATCCGCCGCAGGTGGCATCACCATCCTGGATTTCAGCGCCACGGGGGCACCTGCTGCCGACATGCTGTATAACGGCCTAGCCAATGCAGGCGGCCTAACCTTAAGTGGTGGAACCGCAGGCACTGCCACATTCATCTTACAAGGCAAAGACGGGACAGACAACAGCCAACGTTTTGGAGATGTCTCCATCTCAGGCACACGCTCCAATCTCATTCTGGCTCCAGGTACGGGCGGTAGTATGAGTGTCAGTTTAGGTAACATCACACGCGTTAGCCCTGCGTCTGTCACTTTTACTTCAGACATCCCTGGAGCCATCACCACCACGACCGCCGACGGCTTTCTAGGCCCATGGTCAGCCTTAGTGAATAGTGCGGGAAATGGAGCTTGGGTCAATGTGGAAGCAGGCAAACTCACCGCCTTCTTGGGAAGCACTGAATACATCACAGGCGCTGAATTAAGCAGTCTGGGTGCTTCAAGTGATGTCGCCATCAATGCCACTTCAACGGGCAATGTCTTGGGAGGCAGCGGAACCTATCAGGTCAATACGCTCTCCATGAACGATGCCACCACTGACCGCGTGGTTGACATTGGAGCCAGCAATGTGCTCCGACTTGGCTCCACGGGAGGCATTCAGCTCACCCGTGATGCCATGAGCTTGGACATTGGCATCTCCGGCAGCGCTGGGGCTCTCCGCGCTGGCACGGGGACTGGTCAGCTATGGCTAACCAACTTATCTAAAACCGGAATCTTAACCATTCATTCCGTCATTGAGAATAACGGCAGCAGCGTTTTATCCCTCTATTTCAATGGAATGGGCAAAACGGTTCTGGCTGGTGCCAACACTTTCACCGGGGCTACCCAAATCAGCAGTGGAGAGGTGGAGGTTGCTCATTCCAGCGCCCTCGGCACAGGCAGCAGTGCCACCACAGTGCTCTACAATGGCACCTTGCGACTGACTGGAGGCATAAGCCTGGATAAAATTGTGAATCTCAACGGCTTTGGTGTCAATGGCATGGGGGCTTTGGTCAACACTTCAGGAATCAATGAGATCACCCAAAAAGTCACTGTCGTGCAACCCTCACGGATCAACAGCGAATCCGGCACCCTCATCTTTAAGGCAGCCGATGGAATTACCGACGCCATCAACGCCAGCGGGACTGGTGCCACCACAGCATTTGGCGGCAGTGGAGACATCACTATCCAAGGCAGGCTCAATGCAGCCGCCAATACCATTAGCAAGGATGGCGCTGGTACCCTCACCTTTGCTGGCACGCAGATCTTTACAGCCGCCGTGACCCCGACAGCTGGCACTGTGCATCTGGACTTCTCCGCAGCAACTTCCCCTGCCACCAATATCCTCTACAATGGAGTCACCGCAGCCGCATTAAGCC
>JAOZVT010000809.1 GCA_025869455.1 Prosthecobacter sp. | reverse complement strand
CAGCGTGGTCGATCCGCAGGGAGCCCTCATGGCCGCCATTGCCAAAACCCTCAAGCCAGAGCAAATCACCACCGTGGCCAAACAGGTGGAATCCTTAACCTTGGTGCCCCCCAAAGTTCGCACCATCCCGGGCGCGAATGTGCAAGCGGGTCAGGAACTGTTTTATGAACGCTGCATGGAATGCCACCGCTACAATGCCAGTGGTGAAATGCTGTTTGGCAGCCCGCCGCTGGTGGGTCGGCAAGGCTGGTATCTGCTGGCCCAGCTCAAGAAATTCAAAGGTCTCCACCGAGGCGCTGCGGAGGGCGATGAAAAGGGAGCTAAGATGGTAGAAATGGCCACGCTCTTCATTGAAGACGAACAGGCCATGAAGGATGTGATCAGCTACGTTTTGACGCTGAATCCTGAGCCAGCCAAAAACTAGACACACCTCGCGCGCACCGATTCTCCTTCGATCCATTCCGGCGGAATGAGGATCTGACGGGGCACCTCCGGCACACCGCATTCGTTTTGCAGCAATTGCGTGGCCACCAAGTCCACACCCGCCGCAGCCACGTGATCTCGGCGTTGATGAATGCCAGCATAACCCTTCATCATTGGCGTCCAATCATGAACCACGAGACCTATGTCCGCAGGGATCCTCAGCCCCATTTTCTCCAACCACTCAGGCACATGCTGATCAAAGGTGATCAGAGCATCTGGCCGGGCCGTTTTCATCCATTCCATGAACTCGGCTCGGCAGCGGCTGAAGTCATTGTGCGGGAAAAGTAAAAGCGGTACACGCTGACGAACTGGCAAGCTTTGCTGGACATGCAGCATGGCTCCGCTGTACCCACCTTCCGCCCGGTGATCAATCCACTGAGTCACCGCCAAGCCCACACGTTTGTAGCCACGTGCATGCAGTTCCTTTACGGCCAATTGAATGCCCAAATTCATATTCCCCGCCGCGCGGTGCAACGAAGGAGACGTTAGGCCAAAGCCAAAAGTGACAGAAGCAAAAGGCGCGTAATTCAACTGCGCACAATGCATCTGCGAAGACTGCGGAGAAACGATAATCCCCTCAATACCGCGAGCCTGAAGAATGTTTCCCAAACGCTCTGGCGTCAGTCCATCTTGGCCTAACCAAAATTCCTCCGCGTAGTATCCATGCTTCTCCGCACGATGGCGAATATCTTCTATCGACACATATTGATAAGCGGGATTGTGCAATCCGTCCTTGGCAACGGCTTCACGAATCACCGCGATCACCGCCCGCACACGCGCTTTTTTCCTGCCGCGCACCAGGGTCATCATGCGTGCCAGATGCGGGTCAGGCTGGTAATCCAAGTCCGCTATCGCCTGCTGCACACGCTCCCGTGTCGCTACGGAAACGCGTGGCGAATGATGCAGCACCCGCGAGACGGTCATCGCAGAGACACGCGCCCTTTCGGCGATTTGCTGGAGAGTGGCCGACATGTGGAGGTTCTAAACGAAGAACTACTTCTGCAAATGCTTCATCGCCTCAGCATACCGATGGCCGAACTCCCGCAAAGAAGGTGTGTCAAAATGAACGTGATCCCCTTTATGCACGAGTCCGCTGGATTCCACCACGGCTGTATTTGGCACGCGCGCTGGGATGCTGGCGATCTTTTCATTCACCAGGGGCCAATAGCTCGGCTTGCCGTCTTTGCCTTCCGCAGCCAAGTATTCGCCCAGTTTACCCGCGACAAAAGGCAGCTCACCGGTGCCGAGATCTGCCCGCAAATCCACGATCATTTGGGCCAATCGATCCGCGTAGCTTTTTGACTTTGCCTCGCTCCCTGAGTCAGCTTCCCCCTGATGCCAGAGGATACCTTTCAAGGTTCCGTCCTTCATGGCAAGACGCGCTCTCTCCAAAGCCTGAGCATAAAGGTCACCCCCTTTTTCCCAGCGTTCCAAAGGTGTGCCACCAACGGCACAAGGAATGAGCCCCACCGTGATCTCCTTATCCGCATCTGCCATCTCACGGGCAAAACTCATGCCCAGCCCTGCTCCTGCTATCGTTGGTTTATCAAAGTGCAAAGGCTCCACGCCAAAAGCCCACTTGTTGTTAGGCGCCAGCTTCAGCACTCGACTCCGCGAGATACGATTCTCAGTATCCAAGGGTCCACGACCCGCCATGTTCGACTGACCGATCAGCAGATAGAGGTGTAGTTTTTCCTTGGGAGGCAGGCTTTCTGCCACCTTGGCTTCATCCCGCTTATCGGAATGGTTGCCATAACCCAGCGCACGATTAACCAATATTTTTTGGCGTGCATCCTTGGAGACAAACTTGCCTGCACGGATGTCTTCCTCACGGAAAACAGTGACCAGAATTTCCTTCTCCCCTGCATTGTAGCGTCCGTGATCATAAGCAACGTAGATGCGACCATCAGGAGCCTGGGTAGCATCTGGATAGGAGACGCTGCTGCGTTCATCCAACAACAGTTGGTTCGGCCAGGTGCGACCTTCATCATCGGAAAGCCAAGCCATCAACCGAGTGCGCGGGTAAGCCCCCGTCTCTGATTTCTTGGCGTCATGATAGATCAGTAAAAAAGCCCCCGAAGCTAAACGCTTCATGCAGGCGCGAGTGGATGGACCTTCAAATTTCGGCATCGCCACTGCCTCTGACCACGTTTTGCCGTCGTCTTTTGAGCTGCTTTCATACAAGCCCTTGGACGTGCGGATCACCATCCAGAGGCTGGCATCTTTGCGCTGAGCCAAAGTGGCCTCGCTGAAATTTCTGAGATTCTCTGGAATGCTCGTGCCACCAAGCCATTCCCAGGATTCGCCTTCATTGCTGCTCAATAAGGTACAGGTCTCAGCTCGACCCGCTTGATTGCCCATCAGGAAAAACGGCGCTAGCCAGCCACCACTCTTGCGCACAATAGGCTTGCCAAAAAGAATGCCATCTCTGGCGACGAGAAACGGCTTCGACCAGCTGGGTGAAGACTTGTCAGGATCGTCACAACGAATGGCGCAGGTGCCACGGATCGTGGGGTGATCAGCCGTTTTCTCCGTGAGTTGATTGTAAAAGACCCAGAGCCGTCCCTTCGGGTCCAGCCAGGGAATGGGATCACCAATCTTGGTGCCCTTATCCCCTTCGATCACCAAGGCGGGTTTTGACCAATGCTTTCCATCGTCACCACTGGAGGCCACCAGCATGTAATTTCCAATCGCTCCCTCGCCTTCATCTCCACTGTACCAAGTGGCCCACAGGCGGCCTTTGGGTGCCCGTTCTATGCCAGGGATCCCCTGCCACACGCGTGAAGCATCATCGTATCCGGCACCCGGATTGAGCCGCACATGCGCTTGCGGAAAAGCGGGCTCTTGGGCGGAAACCACGGCCGCACCAGCGACACTAAAAAGAAAGGCCAGGAAATAACTTCGTAACATGGAAAAAGAAAACGCCAGCCTCCGCCATTTCAAACAGGTATCTTGCGGGAATCTCGAGCCTCGCTTTGACATCCGTGGGCCTGCCGCCACTCTATTTCTACAATGTCCGACGCCCCGCTTCTCCGCACACCTCTGTATGACAGCCACCTTTCCCTGGGAGGAAAAGTGATCCCCTTTGCTGGCTGGGAAATGCCAGTTCAGTACACGGGCATCGTGCAGGAACACCATGCGGTGCGTAAAGCGGTGGGGGTTTTTGACATCTCTCACATGGGCCAGTTCATCGTCAGTGGGACCGATGCCCTAGCTTTCCTGAATCGCGCCCTGACCAATGATGTCTCGAAGCTGGAGATCGGCCAAGGACAGTACTCCCTCATGCTGAATGCAGAAGGAGGTGTCATTGATGACCTCATTCTCTACCGCACCACCGCCAAGGAGTTTTTCCTGGTCGTGAATGCCAGCATGATCGCCCCTGACTGGACCCAATTGCAAAGCCTGCTCCACGAAGATGAAGATGTGCAGATGGCCAATCTCAGTGACGCTACTGCTGGCCTGGCCGTTCAGGGGCCAAAAAGCCGAGCCGTCTTTGAAAAAATCTTTGGTCAAGAAGCCCCCTTTCCGCCCCATAACACCATCTTTGTGGCGGCGGGTGAATCAGGCTTCATGTGGCTCTGCGGCACTGGCTACACGGGCGAAGAAGGATTTGAATTCTTTATGCCCGCCGCAACGGCAACCGAGTGGTTTGAGCGATTTGTCACCGCTGTGAGAGAAGAAGGCGGACAGCCCTGCGGTCTGGGAGCTCGCGATACCTTGCGTCTGGAAATGGGTTACCCCCTAAATGGCAACGACCTCTTCCCAGACAAGACTCCCTTGCAGGCAGGACTCGGTTTCTTTGTGGCTCTAGAGAAGGACGATTTCGTGGGAAAAGCAGCGCTGATGGACCAAAAAGCGAATGGATTACCCAGCCGACTGGTCGCCTTCAAAATGACCGGGACAGCACCGCCACCACGTCCGCATTACCCCGTCTGGTTGGGTGAAAAGGCCGTCGGTGAAGTGGCTAGCGGCACCCAATCCCCAAGCCTCAGTTGCGGCATCGGCATGGCGTATCTTCCCCTAGAAGCCGCGAAGATAGGGACGCCGATTGAGATCGAAATTCGCGGACGGAAGTTCCCTGCGGAGGTGGTGAAGAAACCGTTTTACCGAAAGGAAGGTTGAGGACATGCAGATTTCTGTGATCTGGAAATACTTGGGTATTTTTGTTTTACTCAACTCGCTTTGTAGCTGCGGATTCGTTCACGATGAAGTACTTACTGGGCCATATAGATTAATAGCCGTGGATCTAAATTCAGACATGAGTCTGTCTTATGATTTAGGGAACGGCAGTGCCGTGGGACGCGTCAACGAAACTGTTTTTGCGGTTGGCTGGAATGATACCTACGTAGTCGCCCAACAACACCCTGAAAATGTCAGGTCTGTCACTCATTATTATTATATTGAAAGGGTCAAAGATGGCCCATGGGTAGATCCTAGCGCATGTGTGACAGGCCCCCTGACAGAGAAAGAGTTTCTGCAAAAACAACAGGAATTGAAGTTACCAGCTTTTACACGCATCATTTCTTCGCTTAAGTAGG
>JAOZVT010000808.1 GCA_025869455.1 Prosthecobacter sp. | reverse complement strand
CTGACCATTGAGATTGATAATGCCCCCTGAAGAATGGACTCCAGCCGTTGACAACAATCTTGCATCATTCAAGGAGGTATCCGTATTGATTGGGTTCGCGATGTCGTTGGAATAGATGTCTCCATTGATGTTCAGCGTAGCAAAAATGTTGGTGCCTAAGCGTGATTCGAAGACCCAATTGCCAGAACTATCCACGGCATCAATGATGATGTTCCCTCCCCAAGTATTGTTGGAGGAGTTGCTATATAGAATGGTTCGACTAGCATCCGTTGTTCCGACATACAAGTCGGGAGGAGTTGAGCTGATGGTGCTATTGATGATGTTGGTGCCAAGCTCCAGATAAAGCTGGCCGGAGCCTTGGATATTGACGATATTGGAACCACCAAGGGCATTTTGATCACGCAGGATGAGAAGACCTTCAGCAATGGTTGTTTCGCCTGTATAGCTATTGGAGTTATCCAGATAGAGATGGTTTACACCCGCTTTGGTTAGGCCACCGCTCCCACGGATCTCAGACCGGATGAAAGCGCTATTTCCACTTTCGTTTACGAAGATGGCTTCGCGACTTCCGAAGTCGAGAATACCCCCGGCGATGTATTGGTTACGCCCGGGATTGGTACCTGTGACATCCCTTCCAAAAAGCACCATGCCAGAGCCATCGGTATTTCCTGATAGGCCCGTATTGGCAGCCAAAGAATCTCCCAGATATAAAACCGCACCTGGATTCAATACCAGAGCAGCCCCGATCTCATTCGTGTTTTGCGCGTTGGTGGTGGATGTGGGGACATTCACGCCAAAACGCAAAGAGTTGACGGCTGAATTGGAAGTCATCCGAACGGGACGATTGGCATACCAATCCACGTCTCCATCTGGATCGCCTGCACGATCCACGTTGTAATTGATCATCAAGTTTTGATCCAGCGTCCCGAGGGTAGTAGCATTGATGGTGTGTTTGACACCTCCATCCACTAGGGTGGAGCTTTTCAAATACTCAGTATCAAAATCCAGCGGACGCAGCTCCGTTGGGTTGAGTTTATCGAAGGTCATGAAATGGTTGGAGAGGTTATTCACCCCGCCGTAGGCTCCCACTACCAGCGTTTGATTGGTGGTACCATTGGCTCCGCCGCCGCCCTTCAAGAGAGCTGATGCTCCTTGGTCAGTAATGAAGAGGGATGCATTTCCACCAAGAAGTGAACCAAATGCCCCAGGTGTATTATCCAGAACCTGAAATTGAGCGATGGAGCCTGCGCTACGTGTAAAGCTGCTGAAGGTCAGACTGATGGCTTGAGGGGTGGTGTCATCCAGATCAAAGTTGATCTTTCCAGAGCCGGACTCTACCACGAGATCCCCGAAGGTTTCTGAAGTGGCGCTGGCGGAGTTTCCCACCATGCGAATACGTCCTTGACCACGCAAAATGACGTCGGCTGTGTCAGCCACACGATCATTATTCACCGTACCAGAGTTATCCAAATACAAGCTGCCATCTCGACTCATGATGATGGCCTGGGCAGCAGAAAGAGCCCCGTCCGCCCCGGAAAGGGTAAGCCCACCTTTGGCCGTCAGTGCGGCACCGCCAGGACCAGCGCGCTGGACGTAGATTTCCCCGCCAAGGGTATTGTTTGAAAGCAAATTCAAGCTTCCTGCATTGATCTTGCTAAAGCCGCCTGCGCCTTCGAAGACACCCGTAACATAGTGCACCTCAGCTGTGCCAGCGTCATTCACATCGATGAGGTTCGTGACCGCAGGCCCCGTGACATTGATGGTACCACTGAGGATATCCATGCCGTCTCCATTCATCGGTGTCAGGGTACCTAGGTCACTGATGATCATGCCGCCATTCAGGAAGATGTTCGAGGTCACGGTGGACTCCACATTGACGAGATAAAAGCGTGGCAGGGTTCGAAAGCCGACACCGCCCGTCGTGACGAGGCCATCACCAATGCGAATGGTTGCGGCATCTACGACATTGGAACTTGCGATTCCTGGGATGCCATCAAAGCGTGCTTCGCCGTTGTAAATATTTAGGTCCGTAATTGCATTGATGGTGCCACGCGCAGTGGATGCATTACTGCCATTCCAATAAACACGGCCATTCCCTGTTAGCGTGATGTTGTTACTGTTACCTGTCCAAATATCGCGGAATTCGATATTGGTATTGGCAAAGATGGTTAGGTCATCATTGAGTAATACTTGAGCTTCAATCCGGTCTGAGCCGTTTGGGCTTTTGCTGGGATCCATGGTGGTGCCCCCTGATTTGAAACTGTGGTCTAACAAGGCCCCCGCTCCGCCATTGTCGAAGATGAATTTCCCCCCTGAACCTACTGTGCCAAGAAGAAAGGCATTGGTCGCATTGGTATCCCCTAAAATCAATGTTCCCAACGTCACGTCAATGGCTCCACTACCGTCCAACAAAGAGATGGTGCGTGTTCCATTGATATCTTGTACCACACTGGCGGTGGCCCCGATTCCACTTGGGTATGTATCTGTTGGAGTGGCCCCGGTCCAATTTGCCGCGTCTCCCCAATTGCCATTCGCATTGACCTTCCAATCCGCAAAAGTACCTGTTTGTGCTGACAGCACACCCGCCATTGAAGCGAGTCCCACACACAAAATAGATGCATGAATCCATGAAGTCCCACGATTCAATTTCGTGGGTCTTGGAGATGACGATTCGTCTAGCCTTGGGTTCGGCAGCATAAAGGGTGAGGTGGGTTGTGGCGCACAGTGGGGAAAACTGCGCAGAGCTGAGTTTTTCACCTTTAGTAATTCTTTACCAAAGGCTGATTTATTTTGCTCAGAAACTATGTCCTTTCGCAATAGCGTTTGATCGCGTTATCCCTTGTTATACCGTAAAGGTTTGGCTATTTTAATACGCCTTTCCTTTACTAACAGAACACCCTTTCAATGTTAGAATGTTTGAGTCACGCGGTGGAGACGCCAATGAAGAGAGGTCGTTAAATGTTTGCCTAAAGTTATCAGAAATTGGCTCAGCCTATTCTTGTTGTACATTCCACAGATAGGGTCTTGATGAGTGCCTGCGGTCTCAGCGATGCAGTCGTTACTATTCAAACACAATTGGAGCGTCCTAATGCGCTCTGGCTTGCCTAGCTCCTTGGTCATGAAATCGGCGAAATCGTTGAATCATGAAAAAGATATTCGTCCCAGGCTTGCAATGATAGGCTGATAGGGGCAGATCGCGTTTTAAACCAACAATAACCATGGCCAGAAATTCCGCAGCCTCTGTCGTCGTCGTCGGGTCCATGAATGTGGACTTGATCGCTTCTGTTAAGCGATTGCCAGGTCCAGGAGAGACTGTTGCTGCAGCGGGCCTGGAAAAACGGTTTGGTGGTAAGGGAGCGAATCAGGCCCTGGCGGCTTCACGCCATGGAGCGCAGGTCACATTGATCGGCTGCTTGGGAGATGATCCAGACGGACGCGACTACCGAAATCACCTGCGGCGTGAAGGGATCAATTGCAGTTCCGTGAACACGGTCAAAAGCGGTACGGGTAGCGCCTTCATTGCCGTGGATACCAAGGGTGAAAACCAGATCATTGTGATTCCGGGGGCCAATGCCTTATTGACCGCACCTGCCTTAAAAATGCAGCGCTCCCGCATTGAAGTGGCAAAGGCCTTATTGGTACAGCTAGAGGTGCCGCTGGAAACGGTGGTGGAGGCCATCAAACTGGCCAATGGAAGAGAGGTACCTGTGGTGCTGAATCCTTCTCCCATTCACCCTGATTTCCCTTGGGGAAAGGTTACGATCAATGTCCTGATCGTCAACGGAGGTGAAGCCAAAGAGATCTTTGGAGCAGACCCTGCCGATATCGGAGAACAGCTGGATGCGTGGAAAGCCAGACTTGTTGAAAAAGGGGTGCGCACATTAGTCGTCACCCGAGGCGAAAAATCCACGCTCGTTTTGACTGAGGCTGGCCTGAAGAAGGTGGCTACTCATAAAGTGAAGCCGCTGGATACCGTGGGTGCTGGCGACACGTTTGCCGGAGCCTTCACCACGCATTTAGCCGAAGGAGCACCTCTTTTGGAATGTGTGCGCTGGGCCAATGCGGCAGGAGCGCTGGCTACCCTGAAAGTGGGGGCGCAAGAAGGCATTCCCCATCGTGGTGATGTGCAGAGCGCCTTGGCCTAGCTGGGCCATTGACGCCTGTAACGAAAAAGCGGGAGACGTCTGTGAAACGCGCTCCCGCCGGTTGAGTTTTAGTCTAGATCCGCCTCATGCGGACGGCTTTAAAAGTTCCATTGCAACTGCAAGCCCAGGCGATCTGCATTCTCCACTTGGTCGTAGGGAGCGACGGATGTGTTGGTGCGGGTGAATGTGTGGGTGTACATCAGGGTCAACTCCAGTTCCTTCGTGGGGGACCACTCAAGACCAAAGTCCAGTTCGGTGACGGTATCCCAAGGTGAGTTGGTGCCAAACTTACGACCACCATCATAATGGTTGTAACGGACGAAGGGAATCCAGTCGCTCGGGCCATCTTTGATGCGATAGCTTGCCTGGACATAGCCCCCTTGCAGGGAAGCAGTTTCAATGGATTTCATGTCATTCGTCAACTGTGGGCCACGGCCCCAGTTCCACTCAGCTTCAATCCCGAAAGGTTGTGGATACAGGATGTAGCTCAGAGCCACACGTTCATCCTTATTCCCATGCTCAGGTGAAGAAGGCGTGCCTAGCCCTGGAATGGCAGCCACTTTGGAAACGTAGCTACCTGTATAACCCTGAAGTCCGAATTCCATGATCTGGCCGCTTTTGAACTGCACCGGGTATGAAAAACGTGCCACGTAATGCGGCTGTCCATTGAGATCTCCACGGTTTGGACCTTGGCCGTTGTAGGCACCAATGCCGAAGACACCGTAGTCACCGGAGCCTTTGAGGCCGTCTTTGACCAGTTTATGGAAGAGTTCACGCTTTTCCTTGGGTGCCCAGTAGAAGTAGGCACCTGTATCACGTTCGCCTTCGACGGCAGAATTCAAACCGTCTGGACGCTCCATGGCGGCCCGATTCGAGCTGGACT
>JAOZVT010000807.1 GCA_025869455.1 Prosthecobacter sp. | reverse complement strand
GCTTTGCTTACTTTAGCCGTGGGTTCGTTCGGCTTCCATTGGCTAACGATGGCGCGGCGTAGGCGATTGAGTTCACTGACGGGAAGGATCACGTTGCCTTCCAGATGCAGTTCAATCTGGCCTAGCTCAAAAGGGGTGCCTCCGAGGCGGCCTAACTGATTTTGCAATGTTTCGAGGGTGAGCGGGCGCTGGAGGGCATTCTCAAGCAGGATGCTTGAAGTCACTCTGGCGTCTTGCCCTTGGATCTGGATGACGAGAGGTTCGCCAGCTTTGCCGGAGACGATGAGATTCAGCGGCTGCTTTTTGCGCAGGGGGATTTCTCCCTGGAAGGTTTGGCGCAGGCGCTGATCCAGGGCTTGGTCACCTGTTTTGAAAATGCGGGTGCCGGGAGCAATGAGGTCTGTACGCAGACGGCCATGTTGGAATTCGATCCAGTTGCCCTGCTGCCCATAGATACGCCCGCCCTGTTCGTTGTTGGTGTCTTGAAGGTTTTCAAAGACCACCCCATCTCCATTTTTGAGATGGCTAGGGTTTTCCTCCAGTTCGATGGCATCTCGCGCGACGGAGCGGACCACGCCGACATAATAACCGCGCTTTTTACCGTAATAGGCACCGACGAGTTCCTGGTGATTCACACCATGCATCCAGCCGCTGTAAAGACCACGGGAGAAGGTCATCTCCAGTTCGTAGCGGTCTTCTTCGGTGATGATCTCGTTGAGGTCTTTGTCTGCTAGGGCTGCGTCGATGGCCTTGCGATAAACGCGGGTGACGGCGGCGACGTATTCGGGAGTTTTGAGGCGGCCTTCGATTTTGAAACTGCGGATGCCTAGCTCAATGAGGCGCGGGATTTCCTGCACGGCGGCTAGATCTTGGGGGCTGAGCAAATAGCGTTTGTCGCCAAGATCCATCAGTTCACCATCCACGATCATCTCATAAGGCATGCGGCATGCCTGGGCACATTCGCCCCGATTCGCACTGCGGCGGCCCAGGGATTCACTGGTGAGGCACTGCCCGCTATAGGCGACGCAGAGGGCACCGTGGACGAAAACTTCCAGAGGTACGTCAGGTTTGTCGTTGGCCTGGAAGCGTTCCAGCTCACGTAGGCTGAGTTCACGGGCCAGCACGGCCTGATCAATGCCCAGCGTATTGGCCAGTTCGAGACCTTCGGGGGAGGTGATGGTCATCTGGGTGCTGGCGTGGAGGCGCAGGCCTGGCGTCAAAGCTTTGACCATGCGGGCGAGCCCGAGATCCTGGATGATGACGGCATCCACTCCGGCGGCTTCCAGCTCGCGAAGCTGCGCTTCAGCATCCGCCAGCTCGCTGGTGAAGATGAGCACATTGAAGGCGCAGTAGCCTTTGACTCCATGGCTGTGGAGGAATCGCATGAGCTCGGGCAGGTCTTCCGAGGTGAAATTGTCAGCCCTCATACGGGCATTAAAACGCGGTAGGCCAAAAAAGATGGCGTCTGCACCATTAGCAACGGCGGCACGGGCGCACTCCCAGTTTCCAGCAGGGGAGAGAAGTTCAGGGAGGTGGAGGGGGCGAGGCACGGTAGAGATGAACTGGAGAAAGGTAAGGGAGACTGCAAAAACCCGAAAAGACAGGGGCGAGCAATGTCAGGGCAGGAGGGCTTCCAATTATGACAGGATTGGCAAGATGGAAGGATTTACAGGGGATGACTTGAAAAAGAGGCGGAGCTGAGAAGAAATTTTAGGGGGGGTGAAAAGGCGAGCCGAATCAGGCCTAGCAATCGTGAGAGTAGTATAGCCCAAGGTATTGAGAGACGAAAGATCCATCAAGCTGTTCATTTGAACGCATAACTGCGACTCACTCTTGATGCACTTTCGGCAAATCTGAGATTGCCTTTTGTAACCTTTCTCGTTACTAAGCTCATCTTAATTACCAGCAATTGTGGAATATCAATTGCTTGTGATCGAGAAACGTCACTGCCTCTGTGATTTACGCGCATGTTTGCTTCAACCGCCAGTATTTTCTCGAATCCCTGGAATGCCGATGAATTTTCGGCACGCGAGAAGGCATGGGCTGATGCGCAAAAAGGATGGATTTCTAGAATTGTACAAACGTTCCAGGTGGGCGTTTGGCCGTGGTTTGGTACTTCTGATGATGCGATGGATGATTTAATGCCGTTGGGAAGGGGAACGCTCATTCAGCGTCCGCTGGGAGATGAAATGAGTGGGAGTGGCGGAGGTGCCGCCCCTGAGCCAGAACCTAGCGGGGGCCGCGAATTGCCCTTTTACCACCTGCCTGTACTGATGGCGGAGGTGCTGGAGGTGCTGCAACCGGCTCCAGGGAAGCTCATTTTTGATGGTACTTTAGGCGGTGGTGGTCACACGGAAGCGCTGCTGCAACACGGTGCCCGAGTGGTGGCTATGGATCAGGATGATGAAGCCCTGCGCCACGCTGGTGAGCGCCTGAAGGGTTTCTCTGATCGTTTTTGTGCGCTGAAAGGTAATTTTCGTGATTTTCCCAAGGTGCTGACTGAGGCCGGCGTGACGGGGCTCGACGGCATGTTGATTGATATCGGCGTGAGCAGTCGTCACCTAGACGCACCGGAACGGGGTTTTTCTTTTCAGAAAGACGGCCCGCTGGACATGCGCATGGATACTTCGGGGCCGATGACTGCGGCTGACATCGTCAATACTTACGATCAGGGCGCTCTGGAGCAGATCCTCTGGAAATACGGCGAGGAGCCACAGGCCCGTAAAATCGTGAAAGCTATCTTAGAGGAGCGCGCGAAAGGTCCGATCACGACCACGCTGCAACTGGCGAATCTCATTTCCAGTGTCTGTCCAAAATACAGCAAGCGGCATCCGGCTACGCTGACCTTCCAGGCTCTGCGGATCGAAACGAATCAGGAGCTGGCTGCGCTGGAAGAGTTTTTGGCGGCAGCCCCGAAATGGCTGAAACCTGGAGGCAGGCTCGCTGTGATCAGCTTTCACTCTTTGGAAGATCGCGTGGTGAAACATGCTTTTCATCATCAGAGCCAGGTGTGGTTAGACCGGCCAGAATGGCCTGCACCACGGTCAAACCCAGACTGTGTGTATCGCCTGATTAAGCGGAAACCCTTTGAAGCCACGGAAAACGAACTTGCTCTGAACCCTCGCGCCCGCAGTGCCCGTCTGCGTGGTGTGGAACGTCTGCCTGAATGAAAAATAATCGATATCGCAATACCATCGGTCTGCCGGTGCTGACCGCGGTACTGATCCTCTGCGGAGCGGTGCTGTTGGCCGCCTTGAGCGTGGTGGTGAACAAAAACCGCATCACGGCACTCGCTGAACAGCAGCGCCAAGTGGAGCAGGAGATGAAGCTGCTGAACTTTGAGATCGTAAGTCTAGGAAGGAAGGTAGATTTGCTTTTGGACGGAGCCCGCGTGCAGCCAATTCTGCAAGCGAAAGGGACCTGGTTGCAAAAGCTGAGCCCTGATGCCCGCGCGATCATTCAATTAAAATCCATTCCAACGGCGAAGGCCGTGGCTCAAACTGCGGAGCCTGTACTGCCATGATGCCCACCCCGAACCAGACCCAACTGCGCCGCGACCGCCCGCTATGCCATCGCATGATGGTCATCACCTGCGGGCTCACGCTCTGCTTTTCTGGCGTGGTGTGGAGGCTTTACGTGCTGCATTTGAAGCAGGGACCTGCCTTGGCCGAGGAAGCTTCCAAGAAATTCCGTGAGGATCGGATTTTGCCCGCGCAGCGCGGCTCGATCAAAGATCACTCAGACCGCTATCTGGCCTATGATGAAGAGGTCTATGAACTGCGGACGGATCGCGTGCACTTGTATGATGTGCGCTCCATTTTGCCAAATCTGGCCCGCGTCCGTGGTGTGACTCAGAAGGAACTGACCCGTACGCTGAGTGATGAAGAGATTCTCCAAGCCTACCACAAGCATGTGGCGGAGGCTCTGAGCGCCAAGCTGGGCGGAAGTGTGGATGAGATGCTGGAAAAGATCACCTCCAAACGGCCTGTCGAGGTGCTGACCAACAACATGAACGATGATCTGGCTAAAGAGTGGCGTCAGCATCTGGACGCTACCTTTGTCAAAGGGGTCTATGTGAAGTCGGCGGTGCGTCGTCATTACCCGACGGAGAATCGTTTGGCCCTCATCATCGGTGGGGTGGAAGAGGGGAAAGGTGGCGTGCAGGGCATCGAACGGACGTTTGAAGACACTTTGCGCGGCAGCCCTGGCTACGTCTGTGTGGAGCATGATAAATACGGTCGGGAGTTGTTGCTCTACCGTGGTGAAATCAAAGAGCCTGTTCACGGTAAGGACGTACATTTGACGATTGATCTGCAATTGCAGGACGCTGTGGATGCCATTGTGGCGGAAGCCCAGGCGACCTATCGGCCTAATAAGATCATGGCTTTGGTGACGGATGTTTCCACTGGCTCCATTTTAGCCATGAGCTTCACGCCAGGGCATGATCGCCAGGAGCCAGCGACCACGAATTGGAAAAACCTGACCATTTATGAACCCTATGAACCGGGCTCCACTTTCAAAGTCGTGGCCTTCACGGCGGCTTTGGATCAAAAGAAAATCACGCCCGATGAACCCTTTGATTGTAATTTTGGCCATTACACGGACCCCGTTTTGAAAACCACGCTTCGGGATGTCTCGCGGATGGGGACGGTGCCTGCGCGTGAGGCTTTTGCCAAGTCCAGCAACATTGGCACGTATAAAGTCTTCAAACGGGTGGGGCAGGAAACCTATTTGGACTACGTGAAGCGTTTTGGCTTTGGCCAAAAAACGGGGATTGAGCTATCGGGAGAAAGCCGTGGCTATGTCAATGATGGGCACTGGTCTAACACTACGTACTCACGCTTTCCTATGGGCTACGAGGTCAATGTGACTCCCTTGCAGATGGCCATGGCGTATGGCGCGATCGCCAACGGTGGGATTTTAATGAAGCCGCGCCTAGTGGAGAGAATTGTATCTGATGGTGGCCGGAAGATCACTGAGATGCCTCCGCAGGCAGTGGGGCAGGTCTGTACCGGAAAAACTGCTGCACTGATGCGGGAGCTGATG
>JAOZVT010000806.1 GCA_025869455.1 Prosthecobacter sp. | reverse complement strand
AAAGGCTTTGTCCTGGGCATTGCCACCACTGATGAGGTAGGCAATGAGGTCTAACAATTCGTCTTGGTTCAGAGCGTTGATCAAGCTGGGGGGCATCATGGAAACCTTGCGGATTTCTTTGCTGGCGATGTCACTTTCATTGATCACTAACTGATCGTTGGGTGCAAAGGGATTGGCCATGACAAATACCTTGCCGTTTTCTTCAACCACGATGCGGCCCAGGATGGTGCTGCCATCTTTTTTGGTGATCTGATGGCTGTCGTATTGATCTGAGATGACCTTGCTAGGATCCACGATGTTTTCCATGAGATCACGCATGGTGTAGCGATTGCCTGCGCCCGTGAGATCTGGTCCGATGCTGCCGCCATCGCCATTGAAACGGTGGCAGGTGGCGCACATGACACTGCGGTACATGGCCTCGCCATTTTTGAAATTGCGACCTTTTAACCCACCGCTGGTGAGGGTCACGACTTCATCCACACTCCAAGCGCGACCAGGGCCTTTGGGGGCGACGTAGTTCGGGATGTCTGCGCCTTCGACCTTGCTGCTCAAGGTATCCATTTCAGCGACTTCAGACTCTGGCACAAAGGTGGCCAGGGACTCCTTGCGGATGTTTTCAATGAAGCCTTTGAAGCTGTTGCCACCCTTCCAAGTACGGGCACGTGGGAACCAGGAGAAGAAGGTTTTCCGCAAGTCGGGGGTCCAACCATATTTGGCATTCCGCAGGGCGAACATGTAGGAGATCTGTTGCGCATTGGGGCGGCTGCCTGCGGCGGCACGTGCGGCATTGGCATAACCATCATTGCGACTAAGCACGGCGTCACTGGCGACAGCTTTGAAGTCATCTTTGGCCGTGGCCATGAGGGCTAGGGTCTTGGCTGGGGCTTCGGTGGAGTCCAGGGCAATGAGTAGCTGGCAGAGTTCCTGATTCACGCGGTCATCTTCGCTAGGATACAGCGGCTCCAGTTTCTCTAACATGGCCTCGCACACTTCAGGGGCAGGTTTGCCAAGGCGGATGAGGATGAGTTCAATGGCACGCAGTGCAGCGAGATGCTGGTTTATGT
Source organism: Prosthecobacter sp. (assembly GCA_025869455.1). Classification (GTDB taxonomy): domain Bacteria; phylum Verrucomicrobiota; class Verrucomicrobiia; order Verrucomicrobiales; family Verrucomicrobiaceae; genus Prosthecobacter. Next base: position 4,056 of record JAOZVT010000806.1, on the reverse strand, counting down.
TTAGCTCAGCGCCTTCGAGTCCGCCCAAGGCTTTGAGCATCTTAAGCTGGAGTTCGACGTTTTCTGGCGAGACATTGCCAATGCCTGGGGAGGAGGCTCCTGCGGCAGGCTTGGAGGCGGGAGGCGGTGTCTTGGTGCCATTGACACGAGCCAGGGCAATGATGCCTTCAATGAGTGCCATGGGATGCGTTTCATTCAGGGCTTTTTCCTGCCAGAGTTCCTGAGGAAGTCTTTCAATGGCGACGCGTGCGGCATAACGAACATTGCGGTCGCTGTGGCTCAGGTAAGGCCATGCGGCGGCGAGGATTTTCTGCGGATCACTGCTGCCGTCCTGGTGCATGGCTTCCAAGGTCTGGCGCATGCGGCTTTCTTCATCCAAGGGTATTGCCTGAACAGGGGCGGTGGATTCAGCCCCCACATAACTGACACGATAGACGCCTGACTGTGTGCGGCGGCCACCAATGGCGAAGTACATGGCCCCATCCTGCGGGTGGATGATGACGTCTGTAAGCGGCAAGGGTTTGCCAAAAACAAACTCTTCTTTTTCGGCGATGAAGCTGCCGCCTTTGGGCTGGAGGTTGATGGCCCACATGGTGCCGTAGGTCCAGTCATTGATGAAGACGGCGCGCTGGTATTTGGCAGGGAATTTAGCGCCTTTGCCACTGACGACACCGGTGGGGCTGCCTGGGCCGATGTCTAAGGTGGCAGGCAGTGAGTCTGGATAATAGCTGGGCCATTTGCCACTGCCGCTGCGCCAGCCGTAGTCGGCACCGCTGACGCAATGGTTCACGCGTGTGGGGCGATACCAGGGGGAGCCGATGTCCCACTCCATGTCGGCATCGTAGGTGAAGAGCTCACCACTGAGATCAAAGGTGATGTCGAACTCATTGCGGAAGCCATAGCAGTAGAGCTCTACATCCTTGCCTTCTGGGGTCATGCTGCAAATGAAGCCGCCTGGAGCCATGCGCCCCCGGGCGTGACCATTGGCATCCCACATGCGAGGGAGGATGTGATCTTCATCCCACAGTTTGGCGGGGCGACTCTTGCTTAACTCGACAGGCAGGTCGGTGTGGTTACCTGCATTGAAGAAGATGCGTTTGCCGTCTGGACTGACAGTCATGCTGTGCAGGCCGTGCTCTCCCCCGCCCTGCATGGTGACTAGTTTTTCGATGCTATCAAACTGGTCGTCACCCGTCGTGTCTTTCAGACGATACAGGCCGTTGTCTTTGCCATTTTCATTCACCATGACGTAGAGACTGCCGAAGGCGTAAAGCAGGCCGTGGGCCTTGCCGAAATCTACGGCCAATTTCTCGGGTTTGAGGAGTTCTGTTTTCCCCAAGGCTGGCACGGCCATGCGATAGAGGCTGCCGTATTGATCACAGGCGATCAGGCGGCCTTTGTCATCGGTGGTTAGGGCAACCCATGAGCCCTGGTCTTCTTTGGGGACGGTGTAGAGGAGTTCGACTTTGAAGTCTTTGGGCACGGTGATGTCGGTAGCGGCGATGACGGTGCCGTCGCCTTTAGATGAGCCGATTTTGCCATCGAATACCTTTCCCCAAGGGCCTGTGCCGTAGTCGCCCAAGACAGCTACGGGTTTCCACTCGGTCTTGCCTGTGGGGGTGGCCTGCCATTGGGCATTGGTTTCGATCACGTCCACGCCGCCTTGCTGTTTCTCCAGTTCCAGTTTGGCAATCAGACCTGCGCTACCGCCTTTGTTCGTAGCCTGAATTTCGAGGGTGTTGATGGCGCCAAGTTCTAGGAGTTTGATCACATCCACACGCAGAGGTTTCTGCCAGTCTTCATTCACGGCGGCTTTTTTGCCATTGATGAAAACCGTGGCCCCATTGTCACAGGTGATGCTCAAGGTGGCTGACTTGGGCGTCAGTTTGAGGTCGAAACTCTGCTTAAAGGTCGCCTTTTCCTGGGCGGCTGCCTTTTTAGAAGACCAGATCCACTGCGGCTCGGCATGAAGACTGGTAGTTAGCAAAAAGCAGGATAGCAGGGAAAAATAACGGGCCGATGTGGTCATGAGAAAAGGGAGTTAGCAAACGAAGCTTAAACCCTTGGCCTTGCATGACTTCTGAAGGTTCGCCCTTCTTTATTGGCTGTCGGAGGATTCCGACCAGAGATAGCCTTGTGTTTGCCATTCGGTGACTAAGTCACGAAAGGCTTTTACGGGGGGCAGATCTTCCTCTGAGTTCCAGACGAGCACCAAGGGAACGGTGCGTTCCGGCAACACGGGAAGGTAGCGTAAATGGGCTGACATGGAGGTGGCGGCGACGCTATCCGTAGCGATGCCGATGCCGGCTCCAGCCTCGACATAACTAAGCACGGTGCCCATCAAGCTAGGATTGTAAGCGATGCGAGGGGTGAAGCCTGCGGTGCGGCAAGCGGCGAGGATTTCATCATGCAAACCTACGCCTTCTCGACGAGCGAGAACGATCAAGGGTTCCTGAGCTAGCATTTTCCAAGTGATGGATTCATGCTTGGTGAGTGGATGGTCTGAGGGAACCACGATACCGAGAGGTTCTTTGCGCAAGAGTAGCGTTTCTAGTGAGCGCTCCCCTTGTCCAGGTAGTGGGCGGGTGAGGGCGACGGATAGTCTGCCCTTTGCTACCATTTCCCAAACGCGCTCAGGCGTACGCTCTTCTAAATGCACGGAAACTTTGGGATATCTGAGACGATAAGCGTGAAGTAAGCGACCTAGAAAGCGCTGAGTGGGTGGGCCAATGTAGCCCAATTTTAATTCCCCCTCTTCACCGGAAGCTGTGCGGCGGACGCGACGTAATGATTCTTCAAAGCGTTCAAGCAAGAGACCTGTCTCATGCAAGAGGACGGCTCCGGCGGGAGTTAGGGCAACGGTGCGACGGTCTCTTTCGATCAATCGTGCGCCTAACTCATGCTCTAATTCCTGCACGGCACGTGACAGGGCTGGCTGGGCGATGTGAAGACGCCTAGAAGCTCCCGAGAAGCTAAGCTCCTCTGCGACGGCCTGGAAATAACGTAAATGCCGGAGATCCATGATCTACGGCATTACGCTTGTTGCCTGAAATAGGCAAGAAATTGGACGAGTTCGATGCTGAACTCGCGGTTAGATTAAGCCTTCTTGTCGGCTTTCTTCTGCTTAGCCCAGCGAAGACGCTGTGCAGCGGCGATCTTTTCCTTAGCTTCAGGAGACATGGTGCGCTTCTTCTTGCCCGTTGTCTTTTCAGCTTTTTCTGCTTTTTCAGCCTTCGCAAGCTTCTTTGCAGCCTTGAAGTCGCCACCGAAAATGGCAGCCAGTTCAGCCTGAAGCTTCTCGATCTGCTTAGTGACTTCCAGAGCGCGAGTGAGTTGATTAACCGTGGGGATAGAGGATGTTGCCATAGGTGTTGTTGGATTTGCTAATTAGCACTGTATAGTTTGAGTCATATTAACTTATGTCAATCAAAGGTTATTCCTTTTCTCAACAATGAGTTAATCTTGAAGTCAGAATAGTGCGTTAGGCCTCTGATTTTACGACTGAGGCAGATAACTGGCCTCAAGATCTACTTTAAAGCGCCAACTAATCACTTCGTCAGGTTGCCCTTCCACGCGTTTGAAGCTGAGGGTGACGGCACAATCTTGGCGGCGCAGACGATACGGTAACTGATAGGTCACGGTCATGGTGACAGGATTATAATAGGCGGGAACCGTACCCAAACCGGCAATTCTCAAATGCACACTACTGGCCACAACCGTTCCGACGCGTTGTAAATTTGCGCTGATGACAGGGCGGCGTTCTTTGATGACTTCCTCTGGAGCGGGGCTCATCTCGATAAGCTTTTTACCCTCATTATCTTTGGCATCAGTCTTTAAAAAGTGGTTCGAAGTCACATCTCCGCGCCCTCGAAAGCTTGTGGCAAGCTTGAAGTTGGTATCGCTTTCTCCATGAATGATGAATCGACCAATTTTGCCCATGGGAGTATCCCAACTGACTTTTTGACTGTTCACGGTGACTAAGGTTTCATAGCCTACCTGGAGTCCTGTTTCGGCCATGGCATCATCAAAAATGCCGAAAGGATAGGCGAAACTGGT
>JAOZVT010000805.1 GCA_025869455.1 Prosthecobacter sp. | reverse complement strand
GATGATTTTATATACACGCGGAGTAGCAGGCGTTGGTTGAGCAGGCCCAGAAACCGTTGAAGTAATCGCGCCTGTATTGGCTACATTCTGAATTTCAATACTAAAAACATCATTCCCAGATGAGCCAGGGTAATTGTCAGGATTCGCTGTAAAAGTGAGTGTTGCAGGTCCTAAACGCTTAACAGCAGCATAACTTGAAACCGTTAGCACAGCACCATCGCTCCCCACATCGACTATATCAATAGGTTTACCAAAAACTGTCGCTGAGACTTTGAAACTATTTGCACCTGCATTCGTGATATAATAAGTCGTATCAATCATCAAAGGAGCAGGCAGAGTTCCTGTTGAGGTAAATCTCACTGGTGCTCCATCGCCCAGATAATGAATTCCCAATGGAATGGCTGCTGGCTTAATAGTTAAGGTGTTTGATTCCACATCTATACCCGTCGTCAAAATATCACGCACGACTGTACCTGGCAAAACCCACGTTGCTTGAGACAACGCATCACGGATAATAGCCCAGCCACCTAAAATATTATTTATGTTCAAATTGTCCACAGTGGCAATTCTGGACAGATCAAAATACAGTGAAGCCCCTTCAGCTCTACTGATGGTATTGAGGCGAATCGTGCTTGTGCCACTGTCGCGATAAATTTGGTTTGCCCCTGAAGATATACTGAGAGCATTGACAATCTCTTCGTGACTACCGCCCTGAAGACGCAAGACACCACCACGACGGCCACCCCCAAGTACAAGTGTCGCTGTATCAATGAGCTTGGAATTGTTATTCAAGCTATAGTCAAGAATAAGAGTACCCGCCTGAACGGTATATGACCTCCGCGAATTTTCCATTTCGGTGATAACCGAGCTAGCTGCGGTGGGAGTAATCGTTTCACCACGTAATCTAACAGTACCTTCTCCCAACTGCGTAATGGCACGTGTTCCGAGCAAGTTACCATCGAAGATAAATTCTGAATTTACCCCAATAGTAAATGTCGTGTTGGCTTGCACATCCATGTTCCCAGTCCAGCGAGCTGTCGTATCACGTGGCAATGAAAAGGCACCTCCCTGAAAAGTAATGGTTTCAGGAGTGATATAATCTACATTTCTAAGCTCCAATCGTCCACCCACCACATTGATGCCGGAAGAGGTATTGCCAATAAGGGTAGCCGTGTAATAGATGTCACCTTGCCCACTATTGGTCAGAGTGATGGCACTTCCTCCCAAGGTAGCCGAAACTCGAAAAGTCGTGCCAGTGGCCTGCACAACATAGTATGTCGTATTTGCATTGATACCACCCGGTAAAGCCGCATTCAGAGTGCCTGATATCGCTAGGCGGCGCGGAATCTGTGTGCCAAACACAACTGCTGTACCATTGGGCAAGTTTCCCGTGAAGGTACCTGTAGAAGAATTAGCTACCGTAGAAGCTACCGATTGAATATTCGGAACAAATTGCACATTGGTCCCACTCGATGTCAGATCAGTATAGTCACCACCTCTAGTAGCCGCCACCTGGAACGTTGAGTTTATCTCGCTCGAGTTGACAACGTAATAACGTTTGTCTGCCTGTAATTCTTTAGGTAAGGTTGTCGTTACATAGCTTGGAAAGGATATTTCAACACCATCGGGCATGTTACCAGTGAAAGTATCATCAGAAGAGTTAACAATCGTTGAAATGCTAGTTGTTCCTAGAACATTGTTGCTTAGAATGGCCAAAACACCTTCCTGCACGGTGGTTTGGCCACTATACGATCCAGCTTTTCCTAGAGCCCATGTGCCACTACCAATTTTGAGTAGGGAGGTCGGTTCCGACAGAGAATTATCCCCAAGTTCAAGTTGGAATTCATTATCTCCAATATTAAACCCACTCAAAGTCAGAGTTCGTGATCCAGTTCCAACAAATCCGATAGGTTTACTCACAACCCTTTCGTTGATTCCTCCTGGATCATATACATAATCTATGCCCAATATAAGTCGAGCAGCTTGATTAATGCCATTGGCCACAAGAGTTGCCCCATTTGTTCCCGCCCCGATTGAAAATGATCTGTCAGTGAATTGCTGTTTCTTCGGGCTAAACGAGAGAGCACCACCATCTAATACAATTTCAGACGCAAGTCCCTCGTAACCCCTCCCTAGGGCTGATTCGTTAGAAGTGAATCCAATAGTGGTTACGTCCACAACACCATCCAGAATAAGTACATTTCCGGAAAAACTACTTTCATTATTCGTGAGAGATAAACGTCCTGGTCCAGTTTTTGTTAAACTTAATGCACCAGCACCTTTGTTTTCAAGGGTCCCATTAAAAGTCTGATTAACCGGAATATCTACTGTCAAAATGGACGCCGCAGCCCCACCATTACTAATGACTGACTTGGCATCTCCACTTAGGCTTAGAATAGTTTGATTCGTCCCCAACAATCGTAATTGAGAAGTATTTGCCATAATAACATTGAACCCGGAGGTTCCAAGGGCGCTCGAACTGCCCAAATTAAGCGTGCCACCGCTTATCTCAATTGTCTCCGTAAAATTTGGCTGACCATTGTAAGTATTCGAGCCATTCAACGTTAAATTGCCAGTCAGGATTCTTATTGTTCCTGTGAAGTTATTATTATTAGGTAAAATAACATCAGCGCCTTCCATAAATAAACCGTTGATATTATTGTTCCCGTTGATAGTGATTATTCCATCATAAGAGCCTTCCGTTTTAATACCTCCAGCATAAATATTATTAGAGGAAGCATTTCCCAAAGTTAGTTCATTATATTTCCCAAGCGGAACATTCGAACGCACGGCCAATTCTAGCAAGCCTTCTGCGTGTATAGGATTGGTTATTGTTACTTTCACTATTGGCACCGCGCCATTATTTGCCTCTGAATCTGGATTTGGAGCGAGATGCCCAACTTCAATTCTCCCTCCAGCTTCACCGATTGAAACCCCGCGATTGCCATCAGTCAATGCGTAGATCTTATCAGGTGCAGGACTCGTTTGAACTCCCCCCAATGCATTCGCACCAAATTGCAAAGTTCCTCCATTGAGTTGAATATGATTACTCGATGCATTACCGGGAATTGCGCCCAAATTGGTACCTATCAGCAGTCGAAGAATTCCATTGTTGATCACAGTCGGCCCACTGTACTTATTTTCCAAAGTCGAACTTAAAATCAGGGTGCCTGGCCCCGATTTAGTCAACCCCACACTACCACCTGAGAAGGTAACTGGGCTGGATGCTGATGACGCAATCGTGGCGCTAGGCGAATTACTCAATGTAATCGTTGTGCCGCCCCCTGAACGATTGATTGCTGTGATCTTGGTTCCTGAAGGTAGATTAGCATTATTGATCGTCATACCGACAGTTAACAAGGAGAACAACTCTGCTGGCACCGTCATGGTAAAACTGCCAGTAGCCATCCCCACGCCTGTCGTTGATTGAGTAAATGAGAAATCTTGAATGGCTGTATTGATAGTCAGGGCATTTGCAGTCGTTGGAGAGCTATTTGAATTATTGCCCACAATCGCTATCAACTCCGCAGGCTTGTCACTCGCTGTCCCCACAGTCAAATACGATGCTGTACCGTTGATTGAGTGATTTCCATTGTTGGAAAGTAAGCCTCCAGATTCAATAGACAGTATTTTGCTATTATTTAAAGTGATGGTTAAGTTAGTGGCCACAGCCCCTGTTGGCTGAATATTCAATGAATTAATGGCCCGGTGCCCTGTAGTGTTACTCAGAGTTGTAGTTGACTGAACTTTAACATTCTTGCTATAGGTCCAGACTGTTGCAGCCCCAGTTTCATAATCGCCAGATACCAGCGGAGTTATTCCGTTGGCCCCATACTTCACAAACTCATTGTTAGCATATGCCCAGCCACCGATAATACCATCATCTATCGTTCCTGCTTCGATCGACGGCACCGTTGTGAATATAATTCGGTTTCTAACACCTGTGCCCAGTGCAGATGTCACCGTATTCTTAGCACTACCTGACATTTCGAGACCTGCAAATTCAATGGTAGCTCCTGCATTGCGAGCCAATGATGCAAATGTCAGTGTGGACGAGCCACTGGCTCCAGCTTGATAACTTATCACCTGAGCCTGCCCTTGGCTAAGCGTTAAAGCTCCTAAGTTTTCAGAGAATGCCAAATTTGTCCCATCATTAATAAACTCAATCCCACCACCTTTAGTAAAAATTGGCGTGCTATCAGGAATGCGATTTGAGTTTCTGGAATACTGACTGTTATTCAATACTAACCGCCCAGTATTTGAGGTTAATCCAATTGTATTTTGCCGACCTATTAGAGTTAGGCTTGTTGGAGTTCCGCTGATAACACCGTCGGTATTACTCGAATAATCAAAAGTTAAAGAAGTGCCTCCAGGAATAGTGGCTGATTTGTTGAGTGTCACCACTCTTGTTACTGGGTTAATGGCCGTAATAACAGTACCAGACTGAACACCACTTCCACTCACACGCATTCCAACCACCAAAGATGAGCTGTTTGTAACTGTGACAGATGTTGAACCTGAAGTGCCCGATCCAGATGTTTTCCCAATGGAATAATCACTGCCCAGAATCAGATCTATGTAGTTCAACTTAATTGCTCCATTAATGGTCGCCACACCATCCTGGAAAACTGAGGCTCCTTGATCCCCCTCTGTAAACACCGTGCCGCGAATATTGATGGCGCTGCCAACATTATTGTAGCGTCCCGTTGCATCAATACCACCGCTGATAGTCGTAGCGCCTAACAAATTGACGTTGCGATTCAAGCCTGAGTCGCCTTTAACGATCAATGCGCCGCCGATTTGAGTAGCTCTGCCACTGATCTGCAAAGTTCCATTTCTCACAGTCAGTGAGCCACCGATCTGTTGACTCTCAGTTAAACTACCACCTAAGCGGAGTATCCCATTGCCTGTTTTTTCCACACTCCCGGTGCCACTAATCATTAAATCTTGTGATTCAGGAGCAGTTTGTGAGCCTGAACCATCTGGATCTGCAAAGCTCTTTGTGAAGTTCCAAACTCCTGTGGTACCTAAGGTGCCAGTATCAAAAATTAATGTACCATTGTTAACAACATCGCTGCGAAAATTC
>JAOZVT010000804.1 GCA_025869455.1 Prosthecobacter sp. | reverse complement strand
GGGCCGCTGCCAGAGTAGGCCTCCAGCTTCTTTTGCGCCCATAGCTTTTCGGTCACGATTCCCACCACTTCATGAGCATCCGCATTGGTAGCCCCTGCGGCGGCCAGTTTGCCCAGCATGGCGGGTTTCAATTCCTGATCAAAACGCGCCCAGGCCTGCTTGTCACCGTCCAGCAGATCTTGAGCAAATTCATAATCCGCCGCATGAAACGCAGAGGACTGAGCAGACGCAGCATCGGGATTCGGCACGGAATTCATGGGGCTTTTTAAGCGGTACGACGTTTCTATACCACATGAAAACAGGGGCGAAAATCACATCCAGACACTTTTCAAACGAACAGTGTCTTTTAAGATTGCCTTCACCAGGGGGTTTCGGTTACTCTTGCTTCCCGTCATTTTAAGAAACATGAACGCCGCACCCCCACGACGCTCACTCGCCATCGCCCTGTTGTTTTTAGCAGCAGCCGCCCATGTCGAGGCCCAGTCCGTTCCCAAAGTGACCGCCACCAGCGCTGCTGCGGTGACACCTTCGATTGACGTTCCTCGGGTCAACTCCCCCACCATGCCCCGCCTGGGCTACTCGAGGTATCCCTGGAAAACAGACATCACAGCCACGGTTTTTTGGGTGGGTGAACAGCCGACTGAAAACAATCCCACGCCTAACAATAAAAGCTCCTGGGATACCGAATGGCAAAAAAACTTCGGCGGTTATGACGATCCCGATCCCGTCAAACGTGGCCCTAACTATTGCCCGATTAACTTCACCCCGAAGCTGAATCCTTTCTACATCGCGCTGCCCTACAATGACTGTCAGGATTACACAGCGCATAAGCCGGAAGCTTCCAAGGTCATCCCTTGGTTCAAATCCACTTACTCAAGACCGGGAAAGACCGTCTTGCGCGGCACTTGGGTCGCCATCCGTTATGGCAACCGCGTTTGTTATGCCCAGTGGGAGGATTGCGGCCCCTTCGTGACTGATGACTACGACTACGTGTTTGGAAACGCCCGCCCCAAAAACACCAGCAATAAAAATGCGGGCATCGATATCAGCCCAGCTGTGCGTGACTACCTGGGCATGGGCAGCAGTGGCAAATGCGACTGGCGCTTTGTGGACCTCAACGAAATCCCTCAGGGGCCTTGGCGTTCGTTAGGGGATAACAATCATTTTGTTCGTGCCCAAGTCATTCAAAAGGCCCAACAGAATACGGATGTAGCGGCGCGCCTTGAGGAACTGCGCAAGATGCGAGATGCCTACTTCAAACAGTACGGTAACAACGAATTGCGCAATCGCTAACCCGTTTCAGCCCGCTTGGGCACGCCCGTTCGCTGGGCCGAATAAATGCCCGTGGGACCGCTGAAAAAATACGCCACAAAGCAGGCCACGCCGAAGTAAACCGCATAGTGCGCCCCAAATAGCTCGATCCCCATGATCGTGCAGGCCAGAGGTGTGTTCGAAGCCCCTGCAAAGACGGCGATGAAACCCAAGGCCGCGAATAAGGCCACGGGCTCATTCATCAGCAAAGCCAGGGCATGACCTAGAGTGGCTCCGATAAAGAACAGCGGTGTGACCTCCCCACCCTTAAAGCCGCTGCCCAGTGTGACGGCGGTAAAAAGCGTCTTCCACAGCCAGCTCCACGGGGTCGCGCCACCCGGTTCAAAGGAAGAGACAATGCAGACTCCTCCTTCACGCGTCGCTTCCACGCCTAGGCCTAAGTAGTCATGAGTCCCCAGGGCATAGACCATGGCAATCACCACAGCCCCACCCAGCGCAGGTCGTAAAGGCGGGTAACTCACCAGACGCGCCATGCCACGCTGCACGGAATGCGTGAGGCCAGCAAAAACCCGCGCCATCAGGCCAAAGAAGATCGCAGCCAAGGCCACCTTCACCAATAAGAGAGCGTCAAAAGCAGCGCGCAGGCCATCTTCAGGAGCCACCTCCAAATGATACTGGGTGTGCCCGATGCCCCAGGCGGTACAAATGGCATCTCCCACCACACTGGCCACAAGGACTGGGATCAGCGCCTCATAATTCACGCGACCAATGATCAGCACTTCCATGGCAAAAATGGCCCCCGTTAAGGGCGTGCCGAAGACGGCTCCAAACCCAGCCGCAATGCCACACATCAGCAGCAGGCGACGGTTTTGTGGGCTCACGTGAAACCAGCGGGCTAACAATCCCGCCATACTTCCACCCATTTGAACCGCTGTGCCTTCACGCCCTGCGGACCCACCAAAAAGATGCGTGACCAGAGTCCCAAAAAGTACCAGCGGAGCCATGCGCGCAGGCACACCGCCACCAGGTTGGTGGATCTCATCAATGATCAGGTTGTTACCCCGATCTGAGCCTTTGCCAAAACGATGGTAGAGCCAGCCCACCAAAATGCCTGCGACGGGCAGTCCCCACAACAGCTCTGGGTGCTCCCCGTGCGTGTGGGTCATCCAGTGGAGTGCTGCCAAAAAAAAGGCGCAGGCAGATCCCACGACCAAGCCCACAGGCAGAGCGAGAAGCGTCCACCTCAGCAGTTGAGTCAGATCGCTGAGATGAGAAAAGGGCAGGTGCAGGAGGCGCTTCATGCGGCAGCCGCACGTTTCCCTCATTCCGCCTCAGCGTCCAGCCTGGATGTTTCCTGCGAGAAAGAGCTCTCTCCCGCGTTCTCAAACGTCCATGTTTGCGAAACGACTTCTAGCTTCTCTCACCTTGGCGGTGACCAGCCTTGCCACGGCAGCACCCTCACGGCCCAACATTGTATTCTTCTTGGTGGATGACCTGGGCCAGCGGGATCTTGGCAGCTATGGCAGTACTTTTTATGAGACGCCAAATGTGGATCGTCTGGCCAAACAAGGCGCGCTTTTCACCGATGCCTATGCGGCCTGCCCCGTCTGCTCTCCCACCCGGGCGGCAGTTCAAACCGGCCGCTGGCCCCAGCGCACCGGAGTCACTGACTACATCGGCGCGGCCATGAAGCCGGAGCTTTGGAAGCGCAATACCAAGCTGCTGCCCGCCCCTTACAGTGATCGGCTGGCGCAAGACGAAGTGACCATGGGCGAGATGCTGAAATCGGCAGGTTATGCTACCTTCTTTGCCGGTAAGTGGCACCTGGGACCCGAAGGCTGGTGGCCTGAAAATCAAGGTTACGACCACAATCTAGGTGGGGTGGATCGCGGCGGCCCTTATGGGCGTGGGAAGTACTTTGTGCCTTATGATAACCCACGTTTGCCGGATGGCCCACAGGGCGAACATCTGCCGGACCGCTTGGCGACCGAGGCCAATCGCTTCATTGAAGCCAACAAGAATCAGCTCTTCTTCGCCTTCTTTTCTTTCTACTCCGTCCACACGCCTTTGCAGTCGCGACCCGATTTGGAAAAGAAGTACGAGGCCAAACGCGAGAAGCTGGGGCTTGAGGCCAAATGGGGTAAGGAAGACACGCGCGAAGTCCGCCAGGTGCAGGAGCACCCCGTTTATGCAGGCATGGTCGAGGCCATGGACCTAGCTGTGGGCAAAGTGCTGGCCAAGCTGGATGAACTCGGCCTCGCCGAAAACACGCTGGTGATCTTCACTTCTGACAATGGAGGTCTCTCTACCAGCGAAGGTTCCCCGACTTCCAATCTGCCGCTTCGTGGTGGTAAAGGCTGGATGTATGAAGGCGGCATTCGCGAGCCTCTCATCGTGCGTTGGCCAGCCACCGTGAAGCCAGGTCTGGTCTTGGACACTCCCGTGAGTAGCCCCGACTTTTTTGCCACCGCCATGGATGTGGCCGAAGCCAAGACCACGGCGAAGATTGATGGAGTCAGCCTGCTGCCAGTGCTCAAAGGTGGCTCTTTGCCAGAGCGCGCACTGTATTGGCATTACCCGCACTATGGGAATCAAGGTGGTGCCCCAGGCTCCGCCATTCGTGAAGGCGATTGGAAACTCATCGAGTGGTTTGAAGATGGCAAACGTGAGCTCTTTAACCTGCGTGAAGACATCGGCGAAAAGAACGACCTCTCCCAAACGAATCCTGAAAAAGTCACCGCCTTGGCCGCTAAACTGGAGGCTTGGCGGAAAGATGTGGGCGCACTCATGCCCATCAAAAATGAAACCTACGATGCCACCAAACCCAATGGTCGGCTTCCCGGTGGTGGCCTGCCACCCAAGAAAAAGAAGAACAAGTAGCCGCCTCCAGATGGATCACGGCCAGTGACTCACCCTCCTGGCCTGATCTGCGTTTGGCCCGTTGGGACCATCACTCGGAAAGCACTTTTCACCTGCGCAAAGCCAGCATTCGGTAACCACCAAAGGCAGATGTTTGCACCGTGATCTCCCAATCCGATCCGAGGCCCAACGCTTCAGGCAATTCTTTCCCACGAAATCCTGCGCGGATGCTCACCTGCATGTCATAACGGGTCACGGCATTCAATTCCGTCAAGCTGCAAAAGAAACGGCCTAACCAAGTATGTATTCGGTAACGGGCGGGCTCTGCAGCTAAGATGACACGAGTCTCCTGCGGGATACGACTGCCTAAAATCTGCAACTGATCCTTCTGGAAATGATGCAAAAATAGATTGGCAATGAGAACCTCAGATTTAGGCAGAGGCTGAGCAAAGAGATCCCCCTGAGTCCAAGCAGCCTCCACAGGCCATGAGGCCGGGCGCGGAGCTAAATCAAAGGCGTGAAGATCTTCCGTACGGCAGAGGCCCAGTTGCGCCAGCTTCAGCGATAAGGCCCCATCGCCAGCACCTATCTCCGTCAATTTCCAGGTGGGCAAAACATGGCGCTTCACCTGTTCGGCGATCCAGCGGTGGTTACCCATGATGCCATTCACCAGCAACAGATCTTCTCTTCCCCGAATGGCATCAGGATCATCTGCCGAGAGAGTTTCCAGAATCTCTGGCTGGACGTTACGATGTTGCATGTCGGGGAAAATCTCAGAGGAGAGCGGCCTAGCCTAACGAACAATGCGCACACGGGCAAACCGGCGCATCTTCACTGGGTTAGAGGTCACATCTTCTACCGCCACGGCTTGCATCGTGCCGTTGGAGGATAGCACGCTGGCGCTTTGCGTGGCGTTGTTCCAGGTGATCAAGTCATTGCTGAACTGCACGATGTAAGACAACGAACTGTCCCCAACCCGCCGTGCATATTCAACCCGCAGAC
>JAOZVT010000803.1 GCA_025869455.1 Prosthecobacter sp. | reverse complement strand
GAGCGGTCATGGTGGGCTGATGGCGGCGGATGATTTCATCAAAAGCGTCCATGTCTCCTGACTGCGCCTGCTGGATAAGCAGGAGATCTGGATCATGCGCAGGTGAGACAGACATAGATCAGAAGAGAGAGACCACGCAAGTGGCGTGCAGAGTTCAAACCCCACACGCCACCCACTTTTCATACGGGCGATAGTCGAAAAGATGGTTAGAATCAAGGCAACTCAACGAGTGTCGAAACCTTAGCTGAGCCGACAGCGATGGAGCCTTTCAAGATCTCCACGCCTTCTCCCGTCTCGCCACCACCTGTGAAGCGCAGGGTCGTGCTCACCGTATCAATCTGGTAAGTATTTCCTTCTATCTTGGCAGTCAAAGTGCGGATACCATTGGTCGCTAAACCACTGACGGGCAGACCTTTCACATTGGCGGTGGCCAATGCAATCTCCGTTAGGCCAACGAAGCTGCCGCCACCAGGTTTGGTCGTCTCAGTCCCTGTTTGAAGGCTGACTCCGAAGACGGGCAGCGTCACCAAATCTGTGGGTACCGCCACTGGAATAACGCCGCTTTTCTTGGCATAAAGCCCACCTTCCTCATTGGCATCCACCAAATAAACGAGTGTCCAGCCAGAGGCGGAATCACCGATGAGTTCCCTCGTTAGCATCTCGGCTAAGATTTCGCGATTGGTGAAGGGTTTCACCTCGACCTTCAGCCGTTTTACCTCCGTACCATTTTTGGCAGTGGTTACCTTTTCGGTGCCCTGGGTGGTCACCGTGCTCAGCACAGCGACTTTGCTTTCCAGAACATAATTTTGCGCTTGGGCCAGGGATGTTCCTAGCGTGAATAGGCCGATGGCCAGAGTAAGCAATGTGGATGTTTTCATGATTTCGTTTATTTTGTTAGGCTTGGCAGGCGTGCCTGCATGAAGAGAAGGGATGAGAGAAGTCAGCGGTTACATTATTTTTTCACTCACTGAGCAGCAGCGGCTAAAGCGGTGTCCACCAGCGACTCCACCTCCTGCCTTGCAGTATCCAGACGCTGTTGCTGCTCAACGGTCAGCAGCGGTTTGGCTTCCACGCCAATGCGAGCGATCAGCAGCGCACGATCACGTGCCAGAGTACCTATTTTTTCCGCAGCCTCGCGGGCTTGAGCCGATTCGGGCCCGTGCTTTTTCACGATCTCTGCGTACGTCTTCCGCACTTCCCGACCACGCTCAATGACTGCTCGCACCTCGGCGCGATACGGCTCCAGTACAGCCGCCAGTTTCTCACGCTGTTCATCACTGAGTGGTGTCTCCTTGCGAAAATTCAAGGCATGACGGGCCACCGTCCGCACGACTTCACGAATGGAGTCACGGCTAGCTTCCGGCAGAATGCCTTCCCCTAAATCACGCATGCCGCCGAGTTTAGGAAAGGCCAAAGCTGGTAGAGTCAAGGCAGCCACGGCGAGGGTAAGTAATATTTTTTTCATGATCTGTTGAGTTAAGTTTTTGAATGAGTGGGGTGAAGAACGATTCAGTTACGTGTGGTGGTTTTGGTCACGCTTTTGGTTTGGCCCTTGGGTCCAGTGGCACTGCGTGTAGCGCTGCGCACGCCATCCGCACGAGTCACACTTCCATGGGTATCCACGCTTTGGCCTTGAGGCCCGGTGTAGCTGCCAGAGGTGCTGCGGCCTGCCTCTGTGGGGGTGACCTGACGCCCTGCCGTGGCGGTTTTCCCCTGCGGGCCAGTGGTCGTAGCCGTGCGGCTAGCACCGGTGCCAGGAACGGCGCTACCGCTGACTTGGCGAGTCACCACACCACGTCCGGTTTGAACCGTGGTGAAACGACCAAAGTCGCGGGCGTTAATGCTGAGCGTGGTGGCCAAGCCTAGACTGAGGATGAGTAGAGATGTTTTCATAGGATGTCCGAGTTCTTTTTTGAGGTGCGCACATTCGCAGCACCCATGAAGTCGAATGCCAGGCAGGTCGGAGCGGTTACAGAAAGTTTTCGGGTGGGCATTGACTCCCAGCCCGCCCTGCGTCACCAAAGTCACATGAAGCTCATCTCAGGAACCGCCGTCGCCGAAAAAGTCATTGAAGAATGCCGCCGTGAAATCGCCGAGCTGGCTACTGCTGGTAAAAAGCCAGGCTTGGCCGTGGTGCTGGTGGGAGATGATCCAGCCTCTCGCGCCTATGTCCGCTCCAAGGATAAAAAATGCCGCGACCTAGGCCTGCATTCGGTGAAACTGGAACTGCCCGCCAGTACCACCCAAGAAGAACTCCTGGCCCACGTGCAAAGCCTGAACAATGACCCCACCATCCACGGCATCCTCGTTCAGAGCCCTCCACCACCTCACATTGATGAGGCCGCCATCGTCCGCGCCATTGATCCCGCCAAAGACGTGGATGGGTTCCATCCGATCAACGTGGCCAAGCTTGCGCTGGAAGATTCATCCGGGTTTGTCCCGTGCACGCCGCTGGGTTGCCAGCGCCTGCTCATTGACGCGGGAATCGAAACCAAGGGGGCCAATGTCGTGGTGCTGGGTCGCAGCATGATCGTGGGCAAGCCGATGGCTTTGTTGCTGA
Organism: Prosthecobacter sp.; assembly: GCA_025869455.1. GTDB lineage: Bacteria > Verrucomicrobiota > Verrucomicrobiia > Verrucomicrobiales > Verrucomicrobiaceae > Prosthecobacter. The sequence goes on along the minus strand of JAOZVT010000803.1, from coordinate 2,588 downwards.
TGGCCAAAGGCATCGGTGGAGATGCCACCGTCACTGTGGCCCACTCACGCACCAAGGATCTACCATCCATCACGCGTCAGGCAGACATCATCATTGCCGCGATTGGCCGTCCCGAATTTTTAAAGGCTGAGCATGTTCGTGAAGGTGCCGTGGTCATCGATGTCGGCATTAACCGTGTGGAAGCTCCAGATACAGCCAAAGGTTACAAGCTCGTAGGAGATGTGGCTTTTGACGAAGTCGCTCCGAAATGCAGTGCCATCACCCCCGTTCCCGGTGGAGTCGGCCCCATGACTATCGCCATGCTGATGGCCAACACGATTAAGGCCTGCAAACAAAGCTGAAAAGCAGATCCGATCTTGATCAACGGAGAGTCTTAGGATAATCGGGTGTGGCGTTTTAGCGATCCATTTCCCCTGCCCTCCGCCCATGAGATATCTCCTGCTGACTCTGGCCCGAAGCACGGCTGTGGCGATGATCCTCGTGACGCCTTGGCTCTACGGCGGCACGCCGTTATGGACGATTGAACTGATCTCTCAATGCCTCCTCATCATCAGCGCTGTAGCTTGCGTAGGCTGGCTGGTCGCCTGGCGCTGGCCACGCATTGGCTGGGTGCTGCCCGTGAGTTTGGCCCTATTAGCTCTTGGCTGGGCTTCAGCCCTGTATCCACGATCACGTTTCGATGAAATGCTGATGCTTCTGTTCCCGATAGATGGTAACTCATCTCTCGGTGCATGGTTCCAAGGCAGTGTCGATGGAGAACGCTCTATCAAGGCCATGCGACGCCTGACGGGATTGTTAGGCATGCTCTGGATCGCCCGCGATATGGCCAGTGATACTCGCTGGCGCAGAGCCATCATCTGGACCGTCATCATCACAGGCATGAGTGTGGCCATTCATGGCCTGATCCAAAAAAGTGCAGGAGACATTTTGGGTTACTGGCAGGGCGTCAAACTGCCACAAACCGTTTTTGCGGGCTTTTGGTACCATGCCAATGCAGCCGCCATGCTGAACCTAACTTGGCCTTTCGCCGCCGCCCTTTGTTTGGAGAGTTTCGCCCGTAAATGGAATCAGTTACTGCGTGCACTGCTCCTACTTGCACTGCTTGCCATTCTTGCTGGCAATATGGTCAATGTCTCCAAAGGGGGGCATCTGATCATGGGGATTCAGGCACTCCTTTTTGCCAGTCTGGCCTTACCCGCTTTCTTGCGTAGCGTCACGGGGCGTGAGCAAGTGCGAAAAATGCTATTCCTGACGCTGGGACTACTGACCTTTGCGGGGCTAGGGCTAGCCTATTTTTTTGGTACTGGCCTAGCCACAAAACGCTGGGAGGAAATGACATGGGAACGCTTTGCAGGAGGCGACTCTCGTTTTGAGAGCATGCACTTTTGTTTGTCAGAACTTCCGAGCGCAAGCTGGCAAGGATTCGGACCAGGGACTTTCGAAGCCGTATTCCTAGATGTCGGCACCACGAATCCAGAGCGTGTCCCCAAGAACCGTTGGCGATTTGCCCACCAAGATACGCTTCAGACACTGCTGGAATGGGGCTGGATCGGCGGAAGCCTATGGATCACGCTAGGCTTAGGTTTGCTAGCTCAATCCATCAACCGTCTGCGCAAGCTCAGGCACAGCGAGTTTTCCAGTCGGTTTACCCAGCAGGCAGCCATCGTTACATCCCTAGTTGGCGTCGCCCTCCACGCCCAAGCCGATTTCCCACTTCAAATCTTGGGTGTACAAGTTCTCGTCGTCTTCTTGGCGGGCCTCGGCAGTCAGAAAGCTTTGAAGTGATTCTTCTTTCTTCAAGCAAGCATGGTCTAAGAACCTTTGTAGAGCTTGCTCCTCGCATCATCTGGCGAGCAAGTTTTCCCACTAACCAAGCGAGCTCAATCCCGCCTCCTGTCAAGATACGGGAACACTTTCCCTCTTGGTAACCATCCGATGTAAGCGCACCCGCTTGGGTCTCTCCTTGTCCTGAGGTGCAGCCTTCCTGCTCCTACGCAGATGGAGCCAGGTGGCAAAGGTGGAGTAGCGAACCCCCGCCAGTTCAGCGAAGCGGGTCAGGGTCAGACCGCTGCGGTCAAATTCGGCGAGCAACGCCTCCCGGCGCTCCGGCGGCATCCGCACATGCCCACGTTTGTCTGTCTTCAAGATGATCGATGTCGCACTCAGAAACGTCGTACCTCACTCGCTACGACCTTTACGATGCCACCCTATCCGATGGCGCTTGGCGTGACGCTTACCTCTCATGATCTGATGAGCAGGATTACCGCAAACCGAGCGCACTGAATTCCGCCTACGGTCAGGATGATGAAACGATTTCCTCTTGATAGCCATCCAATAAAAAACCCTGCTGAACGAGTGGTCCAGCAGGGTTTTGAATAAGTGTTTCAGGTTAGGCCTGGAGCAAGTCAGAATTCTCTTCTGGAGCTTCCACAACCACAGGCTTCTCAGTCTCGACGACGTCGAAGTTACGGTGGGTGATGAAACCAGTACCAGCAGGGATCAGGTGACCCATGATGACGTTTTCCTTGAACCCACGCAGGTAATCGGATTTCGCCAAGGTAGAGGCTTCAGTCAGCACACGAGTCGTG
>JAOZVT010000802.1 GCA_025869455.1 Prosthecobacter sp. | reverse complement strand
CCGTTGCAGCCCCGGCATCGAATCCGCTCATAACTGCCGCGTGAGATGCATTGGGACAGATGTAAATGGCATCCTTGCTAAAGACAATAGCGCCCGCCCAGTGCTTGGCTCCGAAACCCCTGCCGCTAATGATGTCGCGTCCGACTCTGTAGAAGTTTGCCATGGTGTGTTTAGTTCTTGGTAGATCGGCTATGGACTTGGTTTCTTGGCCGAACAGGCGATTTATCGACAGATTTGTTTGTTTGTCAGCAGCTTTATCTCCGACAAGGATGTTGTTTTGCGACGGACTTTTGAGTTCATTGCCTTATTTTACCGGGTTATTTGCGCGCAGAGGGGACTCAGGGAAGTGTTTTCCTGGGTTTTTCACTTTTGCTTGGCGTGGGCGATCATTTCCGCTAAATCCTTGGGTGGTCTTGGGTCTCAAGACTGATCTTTGTTCACTGAAAACCGAACCTCCTCTCAACACAACCATGCCCCACGTCAGCACCAACGGAATCCAGATGTTTTATGAAGAACGCGGCAGCGGCGAACCGCTGATCTGCATCATGGGTGTCACGGCCCCTGGCGGGGTGTGGGAGGCGCATGCGGCGGAGTGGTCGAAGCATTTCCGCTGCATCCTGGGGGACAATCGCGGGGTGGGTCTGACGGATAAGCCGGAAGGGCCTTACACGACGGCGATGATGGCGGATGATTATGCGGGCCTGATGGATCAACTGGGCATCAAGCAGGCGCGTGTGGTGGGTTGCTCCCTGGGGTCTGTGGTGGCGCAGCAATTGGCGATCCGGCACCCGGAGAAGGTGAAGAGCATGATCCTGATGTGTACCTGGGCACGGCTGGATCGCTTCAGTCTCTACACCTGGCAGCACATGATGAAGTGCAAGGCGACGATGCGCCCGGAAGATTTCATGCATTATGTGCAGATGCTGATCTTTACCAAGCCGTGGTTCGATAACGATGATTGCTGGGCGAATATGCAGCAGGGCCTGAAGGATGCGGCGACGAATGCGACCCCGCAGCCTGTGCATGCGATGGAAGCCCAAGCGGCGGCGGCGATCACCCACAACACGATCAGTGATCTGAAGAACGTGAAGTGCCCGACGCTGGTCATCGGCGGTAAGGACGATGTGTTCACGCCGAAGTGGATGGGCGAGGAAGTGGCGGCGACGATCCCTGGCGCTGATTTGCACCTTTATGACAAGGCGGGTCACGCCTTCCACTGGGAGTGCCTAGCTGATTTCAATCCGCGTACTACGGAGTGGCTGCTGAAACACTAGGAGAAAATGAGCGCGGAATCGTAACGGACTGTCTCTTGTATCTGCTATGATTCTGCGCTGTTAAAGTCAGTCACGGAACCTCGACACATTTTTAATCTCTAACTTCACACGACTATGGGCCTGATGGATTACCTCAAAGGACAGTTCCTGGAAATCATCCAGTGGACAGATGACTCACGCGATACGCTTTCCTGGCGTTTCCCAGATGAGGACAAGGAAATCAAACGCGGGGCCCAGCTCATCGTGCGGGAGTCCCAGGTGGCTCAGTTTGTCTATCTGGGTGAGTTTGGAGATACCTTTCTCCCTGGCAAGCACAGCCTAACCACCGATAACATCCCGATCCTGTCCACGCTGAAGGGCTGGAAGTATGGGTTTGAGTCTCCGTTCAAGGCAGACGTTTATTACGTCACGACGCGTCTCTTTACGGGCAACAAATGGGGTACGAGCAACCCCATCATGATGCGGGACCAGGACTTCGGCATTGTCCGGGTCCGTGCGTTTGGTACCTTTGATTTCAAGATCATTGATCCGAAAATCTTCCTGAAGGAAGTGGCGGGGTCTGACCATCATTTCCGCTTGGATGAGTTTGCAGATACCATGCGCAGCCGCGTGATCAGTGTGTTTTCGGATGCTCTGGCTACGGCCAAGGTGCCGGTGCTGGATCTGGCGACTCGTTATAGTGAACTGGGGGATGCGCTGCTGCCGCTGATCAACCCGGCGATGATGGGCAAGTATGGCATCGAGATCACCAGCTTCCTGCTGGAAAATGCGAGCGTGCCGCCAGAAGTCGAGGCTGCTATCGATAAGCGCAGCAGCATGAGCGCCATCGGCAATCTGAACGACTACGTGAAGTTCCAGATGGCTGAAGGCATGGCCAATGGCCAAGGCGGTGGACCTGCGGCAGCGGCGGCGGAGATCGCCATGGGATTCGGCATGGCTAACCAAATGTTTGCTCAAGGTGTGTTCAATCCCAATCAGCCACAGGGCACCCCTGCGGCAGTGACACCTGCCGCAGCACCAGCTTCATCCCCTATGGCTGACATCCTGACTCCGGCGCAAGTGGCGCAGACCCTCGGCGTGACTGAAGGAGACGTCATCGCCAGCATTGAAGCAGGTGACATCAAAGGCAAAAAGATCGGCAGCCAGTATCGCATCACCAAAGCGGCGCTGGATGAGTTTTTGATGAATTGATGAGAAGCTCAGGAATGCTGTCTCGTTATTAAAGTATGGAAGCCGGACTTTGTGTCCGGCTTCTTTTGGGGCTTTTTAAACTCATGTTATGGAATAGCCATCTCGGCAGTTCAGACACAGGCAAGATGCCTGTGCTCCATGCTGGGTCTGTGGAGAATAGCCATCTTGGCTGTTCAGACACAGGCAGGATGCCTGCGCTCCATGCTGGGTCTGTGGAGAATAGCCATCTTGGCTGTTCAGACACACAGGCAGGATGCCTGCGCTCCATGCTAGAGTTTCCATAATCTTCTTTTTAACTCACCTTCCCTTTTATGAATACCCGCCGCCATTTCTTCGCCACACTCCTCGGGACCAGCGCCGCTGGCATCCTGGCCGCCCAAGACAGCAAGCTCAGCTACAAGGGCGAAAACATTCAGTTTGGTTTGGTGACTTACATGTGGGGCGCAGACTGGGATCTGCCCACGCTGATCGCGAACTGTGAGGAGTCTGAAGTGCTGGGCGTGGAATTGCGCATTCAGCATGCGCACAAGGTGGAGCCTACACTCAGTGCGCAGGAACGCAGCGAGGTGCGCCAACGTTTTGAAGACTCCCCGGTGGTGGCGCTGGGCATGGGCACGAATGCTGAATTTCACAGTGCTGATGCAGCCGAGGTGAAGAAGCAAATCGCCGAAGCCAAGACCTACATCAAACTCAGTCACGACATCGGCGGCAGTGGGGTGAAGGTGAAACCGAACGCCCTGCCGAAGGACGTGCCGGTGGAGAAAACCCTGGAACAGATTGGCAAATCATTGGCCGAACTCGGGGACTACGCGCTGGGGTTTGGTCAGGAAATCCGGCTGGAAGTACACGGAGGCATTTGTGATTTAGGACACATCAAGACGATCATGGAAGTGGCGGCGCGCGACAATGTGCGCGTGTGCTGGAACTCGAACGATCAAGATCTGGAGGGCGAAGGAATCGAAGCTAATTTTGCCAAAGTGCAGCCTTTCCTGGGGCATACGACGCACATCCGCGAAGTCAACGAAGGCAAGTATCCGTATGATCAACTGGCCAAACTTTTGGTTGGGGCCGATTACGAAGGTTGGGTGCTCTTGGAGGCGCGGACAAAGCCTGCCGACCGAGTGGCCGCTTTGGCCGAGCAGAAAAAACTCTTCATGAACTTGGTCATGGATGCGAGAAAATCAGCGGTTTAGTACGTTTCTGGTCCTGCCTGGGGCTTTACCCCGAACTCCGCTATTGATCACGGCCATTGGCTGCAAATCCTGGCCTCATTCGGCTCGATGCCTGTCGGTCCAGTATTTTAAATACTGCCCGCAGTCTCCGAGCCGCCTGAGACGCAGGCTTTTTTGCCGCTGTCTCGCGCTGAATCGCGGAATCCAGGTTTACACCGCCCCTGGCAAGAGATAGAAACCGAACCACCATGCTCAAAAAAATACTCGCCCCGCTTGCCTGCTTAGGCCTTGCGCTCAGCCTCGTCTTCGCCGCCCCAAGCGCGAAGAAACCCCACATCCTGTTCTTTTCCAAATCCAGCGGATTTGAACACAGCGTCATTTCCTGGAAAAACGGCCAGCCTAGCTTTGCCGAAAAAGTCCTCCTAGAACTCGGGGAGAAGAATGGCTGGGAATTCGAATTCTCCAAGGACGGTTCCAAGTTCAGCAAAGACTACTTGGCCCAGTTCGACGCAGTCTTTTTCTACACCACGGGTAACCTGGAAGAAGAAGGCACGGATAAGAACCCACCGATGTCCGCAGAGGGCAAGCAGGCCCTGTTTGACTTCGTCAAATCCGGCAAAGGCTTCATCGGCACACACTCCGCCAGCGACACCTTTCACACCAACAACGAAGCCAACAAAGGCCCAGATCGTTACCTGAACCATGGTGAGAAAGCAGATCCCTACATCCGTTTTCTGGGTGGCGAATTCATCAAGCACGGTGCCCAGCAGGAAGCCAAGAACACGGTCATTGATCCGAAGTTCCCAGGCTTTGAAAAAGTGGGGCCTGAGTTCAATTACCTGGAGGAGTGGTATTCCCTCAAAGACTTCTCCCCAGACATCCACGTCCTGAGCGTGATCGATGCGCCCTCCATGAAAGGCCCTGAATATGACCGCCCGGCTTTCCCAAACACCTGGGCACGCAAGGAAGGCGAAGGCCGCGTGTGGTACACGGCGATGGGCCACCGCGAAGACATCTGGACGAATCCAGTTTTCCAAGACATCCTCGTCGGCGGCGTCCGCTGGGCCTTGGGTGAGCTGCCAGCCGAAGTGCCAGCTAACATCAAGGAAGTGGCCCCTGGTGCTTACACCAACCCTCCTTACGTGGAGCCAAAACCGCCCGCACCTAAGAAGGAAAAAGCGAAGAAGTAATTACCCCTGAGCGGGTAACACGATCGGCGTGGTATCGATTTTTGATTCGATGCCACGCAGATAAAGATCAAAAAACTGTTTCAAGCGCACGTCCAAGATCTCACTGCGGAAGCCATGACCGCCATTGGTCATTTCCTGAAAGTAGGAAGGCACACCCGCCTTGAGCAGCGCGGCATGAATTTCCTGACCTTGAGCAAAAGGCACGGTGGGGTCTTTGCTACCGTGCGCGGTAAAAAATGGCGCATCCCCGGCAGATACATGAGTCACAGGAGAGGCTTCTTTGGCCAAGGCTTGCTTCGCCGACACCGAACCGCCGAGCAAT
>JAOZVT010000801.1 GCA_025869455.1 Prosthecobacter sp. | reverse complement strand
AGTGTGTCGGTGCGGCCATCCTGGATGAATACCGTTATCCCGTGGCCGCCATCACCGTCATGGCTCCGTCTTTTCGCCTGAAACGTGACCGATTTGAAGAAGTCGGACGTATTTGTCTTCAGGCGGCTGAAAACATCACCCGGAGGTTGTTGGCATGAATAAGATATCCACCCTCCTTTTCCTCACTTCTAGTTATGCCGTGGCCGCGCCCAGCGCTGGGCAGATGGAGTTTTTTGAATCGCGCATCCGCCCCGTTCTGGCCCAGGAATGTTATGAATGCCACAGTGAAGCAGGCAAACAAAAAGGCGGGCTCGTGCTCGACTCCCGCCCCGGCTGGCAGGTTGGCGGAGACAGCGGCGCGGCCATCGTGCCGGGTAACGTCAGCACCTCACTTTTGCTCGATTCCATCCGCCACACGCATGACGACCTGAAGATGCCGAAAAATGGGGCCAAACTGGACGACTCCGTCATCGCCGACTTTGAAAAATGGATCGCTGAAGGTGCCTTCGATCCTCGCGATAAAGCCCCGACGGCGGAGCAACTCGCCAAAGAAACGGATTGGTCGGCTGTGCTGGAACGTCGCAAACAATGGTGGTGTTTTCAGCCCGTGAAGACTGGCCTGTTTCCCAAAGAGTTGCCTCCTGCCGCCCTAGCCGCCGCCATAGATCAGCAGTTGTTGGCCAAGCTGAAAGAACAGGGACTTTCACCCGCCCCCTTGGTGGATCCGACCACCCTCATTCGCCGTGCCAGTTACGTCCTCACCGGACTGCCACCGCCCCCTGAAGCGGTGACCGCTTTTGTCCAAGCCGCCAAGTCTTCTGACCAGGCCTACGCGCAACTGGTGGATCGCCTGCTGGCCAGTCCTCAGTATGGGGAAAGCTGGGCACGTCATTGGTTAGACTGGGTGCGTTACGCAGAAAGCTACGGCAGCGAGGGAGATCCCGCCATCCCCTACGCGTGGCGTTATCGTGATTACATGATCCGCGCCTTCAATGAAGACGTGCCGTATCCGCAACTCGTGCGCGAAGCCATCGCGGGTGACCTTTTGCCAAATCCTCGTCTGTGCGATGGCATCAATGAAAGTGCCCTCGGCATCGGCCAGTTGCGCATGGTGCTTCATGGCTTTTCACCCACCGACTCCCTGGATGAAATGGTCAACTTCACGGACAATCAAATTGATACCGTCACCAAGACCTTCCAGGCTCTCACGGTCTCCTGTGCCCGTTGTCATAACCATAAGTTTGATGCCATCAGTCAGGCAGATTTTTACTCCCTTTTTGGCATCTTCACCAGCACCAAGCCCGCCGTGGTGGATGTGAATGCTCCCGATGTCGGCCTAACCGAACGTGCCGAATTGGTGAAGCTGAAGCAGCAGATCAAAGCTGCCGTGGGCAAAGCCTGGGTCCAGGCTGCTGAAAAACTTCCCGTTCGTCCCACCCCTCCCCAAGCTCCGAATCCTAAAGCCACTCTTGCCTGGAATCTTGAAAAAGATCATTGGTTTACGGATGGTCACGGTGTGGAAAATGGCGCGACAAAAGCGGGCGAATTTTCCGTGGATCTGCAAGGGCAGGGGATCATCGCCCGCGTTTATCCAGGCGGCATCTTTAGTGACCTCGTTTCTACCAAAGATCGCGGAGTCATCATGTCTCCCCGCTTTAAGTGTACAGGTGGTACCCTCTGGATGCGCGTCGCAGGTGCGGGTGGCGTGAAGGCCAAATACGTCGTGCAAAACTACCCACGCACCGGCACCATTCACAAAGCCAAAGAACTGACCGAGCCAAAGGATGAAACGCTAGGCTGGCACAAGCTGGACCTGAACTACTGGAAGGGAGACGATCTCTTCATCCAGTGCACCACCGTCTCTGACATGCCCGCAGAGATCCGCACCGATGCACGCTCCTGGTTCGGCATGACAGAAGTCTTCATCACAGAGAGTGAGGACGCTCCCCCCAGCGTCGTCATCGGCGGTGATCCTCGTCAGTCCGTCAGCTCATGGTTGGCTGAAAACATGACCGACGAACAGGCCAATCTCCTGGGCCTCTTGCTCAGGACAGGCAAGCTACCGAATGACCTCAAGACCATCCCTGAGGCAGCGCCCTTGCTCGCACGTTATCGTGAAGTGGAGGCCCGCCTGCCCATGCCTACCCGTGCTCCCGGCGTGCTGGAGGCAGACAGTTATGATGCCGCCCTTTTTGTTCGCGGAGATCACAAGCAGCCTTCGGAGAAAGTCGCACGTCGGTTCCTGGATGGCATCAATCCCACGCCTTATCACACCACCGGCAGTGGTCGTCTGGAGCTGGCTCAGAGCCTGACGGATCCGAAAAACCCACTCACTTCCCGTGTCATCGTGAACCGTCTCTGGCATCACGTTTTTGGTCGTGGCATCGTTGGAACCACGGATAACTTTGGCCGCCTAGGGGAGTTACCTTCTCACCCAGAATTACTGGACGCCCTAGCGGATCATTTCCAGAGCAGTGGCGGCAGCATGAAGCAGCTCATCCACGCCATGTTACTGACCCAGGCGTTTCAGCGTAGCGATGCGGCACCCGCACAGGCCCAGGTCAAAGATCCCGAAAACAAACTGCTGAGTCACTGGACCGTTCGCCGTCTGGAGGCGGAGTCCATCCGTGATAGCGTGCTCATGCTCTCAGGGAAACTGAATAACCAAATGTATGGAAATCCGGTCGATGGTCAGGAAGGCCGCCGCAGCATCTATCTGCGCGTCATTCGGAATAATTTGAATCCCTTCCTGAGTGCCTTTGACATGCCTGTTCCTTCCAGTACAAGAGGCCGCCGGGATGTCACCAATGTCCCCGCTCAGTCCCTGGCCTTGCTGAATGACCCCACCATCATGGGCTGGACTGCCGACTGGGCACACCGCGCCCTTTCGCTGCCGAATGCAGAAGCCCGCGCGCAGCGCATGTTCCTGCAATCCCTCGGGCGTCAGGCCACCGCGCAGGAGCTGTCTGCCGCCTTGAAGTTTGTCAAACTGTCGTCGGATTTTGCCCAGCAGCAAAAAGCCACCCTGGACAAACTAGCTGCCCGCAAATCAGAGATCGAACAGCGTATCCAAAACATCATGGCGCCTGTGCGCATACGCCTGGCCGAAAGTTTGGGCGAGATGCCTGTCAATGATGCTCCGAAACCCTATGCCGAATGGACCTTTGAAAAAGACGGCAGTGACTCCCAAGGCCACCTCCCTTTGCAATTTCAGGGGGCCGCCCACATCGAAAATGGAGCCCTCATTCTTGATGGGACTTCCGCCTTGGCTCGCAGTGCCCCCTTGCCCAAAAGCCTCAGTGCCAAAACGCTGGAAGCCTGGGTCATGCTGGATACCCTGGATCAAAAAGGTGGTGGAGTTATGACCGTGCAGGACAAACGCGGCTCCATCTTTGACGCCATCGTCTATGCCGAAAAAGCCCCGCAGCAGTGGCTCTCCGGCAGTAACAATCACCGCCGTACCCAGCCCTTCAGCGGTCCCGTGGATCAGGATGCGGCCAAGCGTCCCGTGTATATTGCGATCACGTATGACGGTAACAAAGTCACTGGTTATCGCGATGGCCTGCCCTACGGTATGCCTTATTCCAGTGAGGAGTCGGCCCAGTTCCTGGCGGGTGATTCTGAGATCCTGCTCGGATGCCGTCATGGCAATGGCGGTGGCAATCGCATGCTGAAAGGTCGCATCCTCCGCGCCCGTCTGCATGATCGTGCTCTCAGTGCCGCAGAGATTGAACTCTCCCGCCATCTGGAGCAAGCCACCTTAACGGAGCGGGATGTCCTCAAAGCTCTCACCGAACCGCAGCGTCAGGAAATCACCGCCATGAAGGCCGAGCTGGAACAGGCAAATCAGCAATGGCTCAGCCTAACCGAAGGTTCAAAAATTCAAGACCCCGCCGTCGCCGGATGGGAAAGCCTCGCGCTCTCCCTCATCAACCTCAAAGAATTTGTGTACCTCCGATGAACTCCTTTCTCACCCGCCGTCAGCTCCTCTCCCGCACCTCCTCCGGCTTCGGGCTTGCCGCCTTGAGCGGTCTCATGGCAGATCAGGCCAGCGCAGACACCCTTGTTCACCGCGCCAAGAAATTCGCACCACGCGCCCGCAACGTGATCTTCTGCTACATGAGCGGTGGCGTCTCCCATGTGGACTCCTTTGATCCGAAGCCGAACCTAACAAAGTATGCGGGGAAACCGCCGCCATTTGCCACAGCGCGCACTCAGTTTAATAATGATGGCGTCATCCAGCCCTCTCACTGGGCCTATAATCGTTACGGCCAGAGCGGCCTGCCTGTAAGTGATCTCTTCCCGCACATGGGCAGTGTGGCGGATGAACTCTGCGTCATTCGCAGCATGACCGCTAAGTTTAGCGAGCATGCCCAGGGAAACTTCTTCATGCACAGCGGCTTTCCTTTTGTTGGTTATCCCAGCGCAGGGGCCTGGACCAGTTACGGGCTCGGCACTGAGTCCCAGGATATTCCGGGTTACGTCGTGCTCCAGAGTGGTGATGCAACCGCACCTCATGGTGGTGTTGGTTTGTTTGGAAATGGCTTCCTTCCCGCCCAGCATCAGGCCTCCATCATCAAGGCGGACAGCAGCGAACCGGTGCTCAATATTCAGCCGCGTGAAGCCGCCCAGCTTCAGCGTCAGCGCCTGAACTTCATCGGCAGCATGGATCAAAATTTCCTTGGCGAACTCGGTGCTAATAGCCAAGTGGAAGCCGCCATTCAAAACTACGAAATGGCCTGGCGCATGCAGGCCGCCGTGCCCGAACTCTGCGACATCCGTGGCGAATCCGAAGCCACCAAAAAACTCTATGGCATGGACGGCCCCGAATCCTCCCGCACCGCCTACGCCCGGCAGTGCCTGCTCGCCCGTCGGTTAGTCGAGCGTGGCGTCCGTTTTGTCGAGCTTAGCTGCCTACCGCAAAATCCCGGCAGTGGTCAGGCACCGAATCCCTGGGATCAGCATGGCGGTTTGAAAAAAGGTCATGGCAACATGGCTCATCAGGTGGACCAACCTATTGCCGCTCTGATCAAAGACCTTAAATCACGCGGCTTGTTAGACACCACCCTCGTCATCTGGGCGGGTGAATTTGGCCGCACGCCTTTTGCTCAAGGCACCGATGGCCGTGACCACAACCCTTATGGCTTCAGCATC
>JAOZVT010000800.1 GCA_025869455.1 Prosthecobacter sp. | reverse complement strand
GGGGGTCTTCCGCACCAATCCCAATGCTGATGACAATGACTCGGACCTGGACGCAGGTGCGGGAGAGACTCCTCAAACCTCCCTGCCGATGGCCCCAGCCGCACCGAAGCTGAATGACAACTGGGAAGAGCACTACGAGGTCCCCCAGGATGTAACGTATTCACTCAAATTTTGGGGAGACTTGGAAGAAACCTTTGTGGAGGGTGAAGTGGTCAAACTCTGGGTCTTTCAGCCCTCCGGCATCTGCCAACCCGTCAAACTCCACCTGGATAGGCAAACGGCGACGTTTGATGTGGAATTCGGTGCCCTTACTGCCGACATTACCCGGGAGATCATTGATCTGAAATGAAGACGCCTTTACAGCCAAAACCTGTGGGCTTAAAAAACGCAGCCCTACTCCCAAGTGATGGTGCCTTCAAAGCATCGCTTCACCAAGGGTACATCCTGCTGGAACTGGTGATCGCGCTATCCATCTTTGCTATCGGAGTGCTCGGTCTAGCCAAGTCTCTGAATGCCTCCGTGGAAGTAGCTAACATCTTAAACAAGGACCAACGGGTGCGCATTGGCATGCGTTCCTTTTTGGAGGAGGTGCGGCGCAAGCCCCTCAATGAAATGTCCGCCAGCATCACGGATGAAGCCACCGCTGTGACCTACACCAGCAGCATCGAGCGCGTGGCCCTAACAACAACTCGTGGCAACACGCTGGAAGATTTATACAATCTCAAGATTGTAGCCAGCTACACAGTCGGAAACGAACAACGGGAGGAAAGCGTGGACGTGTATGTTTACAAACCTGCCGAAAAATAAACTCGCCCGACCACCCATGCGACTAGGGGCAGGCTCCCCCCGAGCGGCCTTCACACTCATGGAGGTCGTCATCGCCCTAACCATTCTAGGCATGATCATGGGCACCCTTTTTGCCATCATCCAGGGTAGTGTACGTGCCGCCAGCCAGATCGAGCAATTGCAGCGTGAGAATGACTCCATCAATCGCTTCCTGGACCTGTGCCGAAAGACTTTCACCACGCTGCCCAGCACCGCCACACTGACGCTCACGGCACTAGACCCCAACAACCCGACTGGCTCCGCTCAAGAACTAACCATCAGCGGTTCCACCAACTGCTTCAGCTTTGGTATCAACCCCATTTCATACGAAGACACCATCCTGGGACTGCGCCCAGATCCCAATGGCCTAACCGATGAAAATGGATTGCTCCTGCAATACCTCTGCCTTTCCCGTGAAGACCTGATCCCGCAAGATGACAGTAACATGGCCCTGCGCCAGGAAACTTCTGGACTCAGCGCGCCCGATGAACAAGGCCGCTACTGGATGCCCCTGCTGCCAGATGTGGTACAACTGAAGTGGCGTTTTTACAAAGAGGACGACGACACGTGGCTGGAAGAATGGGACGACTCTGACTGGCCAGCCCTCATTGAAGTACAACTCGTCATGCGTGACCGAACCACGCCCCTGCGCATGGTTTACAGCGTGCCCACCATCAAGATTGTGGAAGGCAGCACATCCACCAGTTCAAGCAGCAGCAATAGTAGTGCGGATACATCTTCATCCACCAATCAATCCTCTCAAGGTGGCGGCGGAGGTGGTGGTCAAGGCGGTGGCAACCAAGGTGGTGGCAACCAAGGTGGTGGTGGTTCCGGCGGGGGGCGAGGCGACCAGGGCGGAGGAGGACAAGGCGGTGGCCGTGGGGGGCAAGGAGGCGGAGGCGCAGGTGGTGGCGGTCAGACGGGAGGCCGAGGTGGTAGCTCTGGTGGCAGCAGTACAGGAGGAGGCACGCGATGAAATCTCACACTCAATTTTTTTCACACGATTCCCCCCGATGGGCTTTGGGTGAGTCTTCCGCAAGACTTGAGACGACACGCTCTGGCTCAGCCCTGATGATCATGATCTGGGCCTTATTACTCATGTCCGTCACGGTCATGGGCCTGACCGAATACATCCGTTTCAGTGCGGAGGAGGCCAGCCTAGCGTCCGCAGAATTTCGCGCTCTGCATCTGGCAGAAAGCGGTTTGGCCGTAGGATTGCATCCGTCTGCACGCCGTGGTGACAAAGTGCTGAAGCAGAAGATTGGCACGGACAGTGGTTTTGATGTGGTGATCAATTATGAGGGAGCCCGCATCCCGATCAACTACATCACTGATGAAAGACTGCGCGAAGCTGTCTATGAACTTTTTGTTAGGTGGGGACTCAATAGCGATGAAGCCAGCATCGCCAGTGAATCACTGGCAGACTGGGTGGATCGGGACGATGAAGTGCGCAGCAACGGTGCTGAAACCGCCTTTTATGAAAGCCAGCGCATCTTTGAGCTGCCACGCCAAAAGGGCTTCATCAATGTGGATGAAATGTTGCTGGTCCGTGGCATGGGTATCGTGGATCGCCTGAAGCCGGATTGGCGGGAGTTTTTCAGTGTCTTCGGAGACGGTACCATTGACCTTCGCACCGCTTTCAAAGAAACCCTCATCGCCGTCGCAGGCGCTTCTGAAACGGATGTGACCAACTACATCAGCCGCCGGGATGGTGCCGATGGCATCCCGGGAACTGAAGATGACCAGCGCATCTCCGATAGCGAAGCCTATCGCCTGCTCGGCCTCACCGGAGATCGCGCTAAGGCCATGCAGAGCATTCTTACCAGCGATGACGACCTCCGCCGAATCACCAGCACGGGTTACGTCGGTGAAAAACGCGCCCAAATCATCATCATTGCCCGCCGTGGGGATGACCGATCATTGACGTATCTGGCCCGTATTGAAGAATAAGGTGAAGGATGAGGCTAAAGGCCACCGAATAACCGCTTTTCCGCCGCAACTTCCCTTTATCTCCGACGTTAGAACTCCATCGCATGTCGTTTGCCGCCTCTACCCTCCTGCTTCCTTCTCCTGATGCCACTTGGCGTGTTTGGAAACCGCGGAGTACCAGCGGTGGAGAATCGGTAGAAACACCGGCTTCCGTTTCCAATCAAGGTAAGCCGCTCATTGTAGGCCTGCCCGCAAGTGCCTGCCGCACGATGGGGCTGATTTTGCCCAATGCGGATCATGAGATTCTGGAGCAGATCATCGTCACCCAGCTCGAACGCAAAGGGCTGAAGATGGAAATGGGCACTCGGCGCAATTTCCGCTGGCATCTGCTGACTCAAAACGCCTCCTTCGCCACGGTCAGTGTGGATATTTTGGCGGATCCATTTCCCCAGGATCTAGCCCTCACCCAAGCCTCTGACTTCACCTCAGCTCTGCGCCTGCTGACGCTGCCAAATGGCAATCTGGTGATCACGGAAGAGCACGGTTCCTTGGTCCTGGCAGCCAATTATCAGGGTAAACTTTACCATAGTCACCTCTTTGCCCCAGCGAATGCTGCGCCCGATGATATCGCGCAAGAGATCAGTCTGTCCCGCTTAGCCCTGGAGCAGGACTTAGGGGTCGGCGGCATCTCCGGCATCACACTCGTTGGCTCCACCTGGGATCGCCAGATGAGCGAGACACTGACCTCTCTCACTGATCTGCCCACACGAGTGGTTCCACATTTACCCCCAAATGCAGAGCTAGATACGCGCAATTGGACACGCCTACTGCCGCACAGTGTCAGTGAAGCTCAGACCAGCGCTGCACGCCGTAGCAAACTCACCCGTTTTGGTATCCTCGGTGGCCTTTTATTCATCGCCCTGGGTTTTCTCGCCTTTGCTTATCTAACCCTTCAGGAACGCACAGCCGCAGAACTGGAAACAGCTGTCGAAGCAACCGCGCAACCAGCCTCCCAGGTCAAGAAAACGGTCGAACGCTGGAAATCTCTGGCACCCGCCATTGAGCCGAAACGCTATCCCATGGTCATTCTGGCAGAGATCACCAAACTCATGCCTCCCAGCGGCATCGTCATTCGCGAATTTAACATCAAGGATACCGAGATCGATATCCGTGGTGAAGCGCGGGATGCCCAGGTGGCGGTGCAGTTTGTCGAAGATCTGCAAAAGCACGGCATTCTAGGCCAATACAAATGGACCAAACCACAACCCACCGTCCGCGAAAAGACCGCTCAATTTCGCGCTCAGGGTAAACTCCAGTGATCTGAGAACCTGCATCCTTTCTTCCCATGGCTCAGAAACTGACCTCACGTGAAAAAAACCTGCTGCTCGCCTGCGTTGGCGTGCTGGTTTTCGTGGCTTTTGCCGTCCTCATGAATGACTTTCTGCGGCGGCGCAGTGCGGCCCTGCAAAAGATCGCCACCCTGCAGACGCAAAAGACGGAAAACGACACCTGGATGGCAGATCGCGAATTTTGGGAAAAACGACGCAACTGGTTAGTCGAAAAAATGCCCACCACGGAGAGTCTGGGGCGCGCGCAGGGCCAACTCCTGGAAGACCTGCAAAATCAGGCCTTAGAATATAGCATCACAGCAGAGCAGCCCACCTTGCCACCTTTGGCAGCGCCTAACGAAAACTATCGTGAAGTCACCGTCTCCATGCGTCTGCGCGGAGACCAACTCACCGTCTTGCGCTGGCTGGCCACCCTACAATCTCCTGAAAAATTCCAAGCGATTCGCGAGCTGAAACTCGAAATCGACACCCGCTCCCGGGAAAAGACACCTCAAGTGGTGTGCAACCTCACCCTAGCCCGTTGGTTTAAACCTGAAATTGGTCTCTAACCCATCCAGCTCATGAAAACTTCCCTGCTACTTGGACTCACGGTGCTGCTGCCTATGCTGCACACCTTTGCAGCGGAACCGGACACGGATCTGCCACAGCCGTTTGATCCCAATACCCTCTCGGCAGTAGTCACCAGTTCTCCATTCACGCGGATGGTGAACATGTCTGATAATCTCGTCCTCACAGGCATCGCCTACATTGATGGCAAACCCGTGGCCACCATCTTCAACAAAGAGACCAAGGAGTCCTACATCGTCAGTGCCGAGCCGAATTTCCAGGGCTGGACTCTTCAGGAAGCCCTGCCCGCCCCGGACATCACCCGCAGTCAGGCGCGCATCTCCATTGGGGGGGAAATCGTTAGCGTGCGTTACGCCTCCATCAGTGCCAAGGACATGAAGAGCGATGGCAAATCTGAACACTCTTCTGACCGGGGAGATCGTGGGGGTCCCTCAGGAGACCGATTTCGGGGTAACTCTCGCGGACCTTCAGAAGAAGATAGATCG
>JAOZVT010000799.1 GCA_025869455.1 Prosthecobacter sp. | reverse complement strand
ATTCAGCGCCGCAGTCTGGAGCAGTTGGCTTTTCAATCCCCGCTGAGTTCATTGTTTCAAAAAACACCGGAGGCGCTGGAGCAATTGTTGGAGCGCCTAACCAATGATTTACAAAAGGAGCCGAGCGTGGATTTGGCTTACATCCTGGAGCGCAATAAGGAGGAGCCTTGGCGTGCCGCTACTTACCTGATGCGGGCGAAGACGGTGCTGGCGGTGGAGAAGCCGGACTCTCCGGCGGCTTACACGGAAGCACCGCAACTGGATGCTGATTTGAAGGCTTATGCGGAGTCGTTGGATGAGGTGGGTGCCAGCACGATTGTGCAGGAGTGCATTGTGCCGCTGCGTAGGCAGTTGAAGGCTTTCGGGTTCCACTCAGCCATTCTGGATATTCGGCAAAATTCGGCCTTTCATGAGAAGGCTTTGGAGCAACTGATGCAGAC
Organism: Prosthecobacter sp.; assembly: GCA_025869455.1. Taxonomy (GTDB): domain Bacteria; phylum Verrucomicrobiota; class Verrucomicrobiia; order Verrucomicrobiales; family Verrucomicrobiaceae; genus Prosthecobacter. The sequence continues at coordinate 4,667 of JAOZVT010000799.1, read as the reverse complement.
GGCGGGCTTGCTGGGAGATCGGCCTCTGAGTGAGTGGCCTTTGGCGGAGAAGCGGGCGTTTCTGGAAAAGGAGCTGCTGTCTCCACGCCCTTTCCTGGCCCCTGGTATGGCGGCTGGGCCGGAGGCGGATACGGTGCTGGCCTGCTACCGTGTGGTGGCGACTCACCTAACCAAATATGGTGCGGCGGGGCTGGGCGCACTGATCGTCTCCATGACCAAGAATGTGGAGGATCTGCTGACTGTGTATCTTTTGGCGCGTGAAGCGGGTTTGACGGAGTGGTCTGAGAAGGGTCTCTCCTGTCCGCTGCCTGTGACGCCGTTGTTTGAAACCATGGATGACCTGGAAGCCGGGCCTGGCATTGTGGAGGAGTTTTTGAGTCATCCGGTGACGAAGCGTAGTTTGTTAGGCAAGAAACCCACCTTTCAGATGATGGTGGGCTATTCGGATTCTAACAAGGATTGTGGTATTTTGGCCAGCCAGTGGGCGCTGCATCGGGCACAGACGGAGCTGGCTGCTACCTGTGAAAAACATGGGGTGAAAGCGGTGTTCTTCCACGGTCGTGGTGGTACGGTGGGACGCGGTGCGGGTCCGACTCATTGGTTCATGGAGGCGCTGCCCCAGGGTTCTCTGGGCGGTTGGCTGCGCATGACGGAGCAGGGGGAAACGATCGCGCAGAAGTATGCGCACCTTGGCTCTGCGGTTTACAATATTGAACTGCTGATGGCTTCGGCTGCGGCGGCGACAGCGCGTCACCATCACAACAAAAGTGCTCCTTTGGCGATTCATTCGACGATGGACCGCTTGGCGGATTGGAGTCGGGATGCGTACCGTGCGCTGTTGCATGCGCCTGACTTCATGCGTTTTTACCGCGCGGCCACGCCGATTGATGCGCTGGAGCATGCGCGCATTGGCTCACGCCCTAGCCGCCGCACAGGGCAGGCGACTCTGGATGATTTGCGGGCGATCCCGTGGGTGTTTTCCTGGACGCAGTCCCGCTTTTATCTGCCGGGTTGGTATGGGGCGGGGTCGGCTTTTGAGAAGTTGCGTGCGGAGGATCCGGCGGCGTTTGAGGAACTGCGTGGGCAACTCCGTGGATCACCCTTCCTGCGTTATGTGTTTACGAACATTGAGAGTTCCCTGGTGAGTGCGAATCCGGAGTTGATGACGCTTTACGCGGGGCTGGTGCCTGATCCGTTGGTGCGGACGCCTTTTCTCAGCAGCATTCTCTCTGAGTACAATCGCACGCGGGAACTGCTGGAAGATCTCTTCCAGGGGACGTTTGCGGATCGTCGTCCACGTCTGGCTTATACGTTGGATATTCGTGAAGAGCCGCTGCGGGTGCTGCATCATCAGCAGGTGAATCTGCTGCGTGAATGGCGTGCCTGTGTGGCTGCGGGTGAAAATGAGGGGGCGGAGGCGATGCTGCCAGACTTGCTCATTTCCATCAACGCGCTGGCATCAGGTTTGCGAACAACTGGTTAGGTGGACGTGTTTAATGTTAGGGGGCAGGAAAACGGGAGCACGGGAACCTAGAGGGCACCTTCTAGTGTGGGCGAGGGCGCGTGAGCTTCCCGATCTTCCGGTCCGTCAGGGACTCTGGAATCTCGGAATCCGGGTTAAATTTTATAACACCCGCTCATCATTGATGGGCGGGCCGCCGAGAAGGGCTGGTTTCTTGCAAGCTTTTTCGGGAGTTTCGCTGTGCGAAATTTGTTATTGGTTAGGCGGGGATTGGCAAAGCGTGGCTGGTCTGACATGCTTATTTGGATGTGGGCGTTGGTTTCCACATGAAAGCAACTTTGCTCCTCCTTTTGACGGTTTCTGCGCTGGGTTCTACGGCCCTATCTGCGGCGGATGCGGCGACGAAGCGTATTGATGAACTGCTGGCGAAGGGCTGGCAGAAACATGACGTGCAACCGAATGCGCTGGTGAATGATGAGGTGTTTCTGCGCCGGGCTTACCTGACGGTGGTGGGGCGCATCCCGACGCTGGAGGAGGCACGGTGTTTTCTGGCTTATCAAGATCCGGCGAAGCGGGAGAAGCTGATCGATAAACTGCTGGCTTCTGAGGGGTATGTTCACCACTTTTTTAATTACTGGGCGGATGTGCTGCGTGCGCAGAGTCAGGGTGTGGCGGATAGTACGACGGCGCAAAATTACCTGAACTTTCTGCGCCAGTCTCTGCGGGATAACAAACCGTATGATCAACTGACCCGTGAGCTGGTGAGCAGTGAGGGGGCGTGTTTTGAGAATGGTGCCATCGGCTATTACATGCGTGATCGTGGCATGCCGCTGGACAATCTTTCTAACACGACGCGGGTGTTTTTAGGGACGCGGATGGAGTGCGCGCAGTGTCATAACCACCCCTTTGATAAATGGACGCAGAAGCAGTTCTATGAGATGGCGGCTTTTACCCAAAATATGACGGCTTCGGCGTATCGGTCTCCAGGGGCTGATGAGGTGCAGAAGCTGATCCGCCAGGATAAGTCTCTGGATAAGGAGACGCAGGATCTGATGAAGCAGGCGATCACGGAGGTGACACGCCCTCTGCGGGATACGCTGGTGGTGCAGAATAAGAACTCGCTGAGGTTGCCGCATGATTACAAGTACCCGGACGCGAAGCCGAAGGATGTGGTGGAGGCTTCGGTGATGTTTGGTAAATCGGTGAGCCTAACGAAGGATACGAATAAGATTCAGGTGTTCAGTGAGTGGCTGGCCTCGAAAGAAAATCCGCGCTTTACCACGGTGATCGTGAATCGTTTGTGGAAGAAGGTTTTTGGCCTGGGTCTGATCGAGCCGGTGGATGAGTTGATGGATGGCAGTGTGGCGGCGAATCCTGAGCTGGAGGCGTTTTTAGAGCGGCAGATGGTGGCGATGAAGTATGATATGAAGGCGTTTCTGAAGATGCTGCTTAATACGCAGACCTTTGGCCGGGCTAGCACGCGTGAGGTGGGGCTGGGGGAACCGTATTATTTCCAAGGGCCGGTGTTTCATCGGATGAGTTCTGAGCAGGCGTGGGATTCTTTGGTGACGCTGGTGAATCCTGAGCCGGATGAGAGTAACTGGACCTCCCGCGAACGTGAGAAGCGTGAGCTGGAGAATCGCAAACGCTTGGCTGAACTGCTGGATAAGACGGAGGGTTCTCTGTTGTTCGAGGCTGCGGCTCAGGTGGCTGTGGCGATGCGGGAGCAGAACAAGGGCTTTGATCAATTGCGCAAGGAGCTGGATGAGGCACGGGCGAAGGATGATAAGGAGCGTGCCAAGGATATTCAGCGCCGGTTAGGCATGAGCCAGAAGATTTTAAGGCAGGAGGTTTCACGCTGTTTTTATGAGGCGGCTAAGAAGTCTAACAATAAAGAGGTTCAGGATAAGCTGAAGGAGATCAGCGGTGATGGGCCGATGGAAATGGCGATGATGAACCTGATGGAGAGTGCGCAAGTGGCGGCGAAGGATATGCCTCTGGAAGGGGAGTCTGAGGCTGGTATTCGGCGGGATGCGGAGAAGCTGGGGATCAAGGATAAGAAGAGTCTGGCCAGTTATGAGAAGTATCGCCAAAGTCTGCATCAAAGCTGGAGCCGGGCGGCGGAGCTGCCATCTCCCGCGCCGCGTGGGCACTTTCTGCGGGAGTTTGGTCAGTCAGACCGGGATGTGATCGAGAACGCGAGCGATGAGGCTTCGGTGCCGCAGGCTTTGGCGATGTTGAATGGTTCTCTGCTGACGCAAGTGACGGGAGGATGGTCGGTGCTGTCCATGAATTTACGTCAGGCGAAGACGGATGATGAAAAGATAGAGACGCTGTTTTTGACGCTCTTTTCCCGCCAACCCACGACGAAGGAACGCGAGGTGATGCACCAGCGGCTGGAGAGCTACGCGAGCAATAAGAATCTGTGGGAAGACATCGCGCTAGCAGCGCTGAGTACGCAGCAGTTTCTCTTCATTCAATAAGTTTACTTTTTTAACTCTTCACTCATTACGATTATGAATTCATCAGCTTCTTCTTTTCTGCGGCATGAAGTGGACCGTCGTCGGTTCATGGCCTCTACGGCTAAAAGTTTGTTAGGCGTGGGCATGCTGCCTGTGGCGGAGAAAATGTTTGGGGGTAAGGCCTTTGCGGTGGGGGAGGGATCTTCCACGGCACGGCAGGTGGCGACGGCGCGGAATGTGATTTTTCTGTACATGACGGGTGGGCAGAGTCACCTGGATACCTGGGATCCGAAGCCTGAGAATGCGACGGTGATGGGGCCGACGAAGGCGATCAAGACGAGTGCGGATGGGGTGCAAATCGGTGAGTATTTGCCACGCATGGCGAAGCAGATGCACCATGCCTGTGTGATCAATTCTATGGCGACGAATACGGGGGCGCATGAGCAGGCGAATTATTACATGCACACGAGTTTTGGTCTGCGCAGTACGATCCGCCATCCGGGGATGGGGGCGTGGCTGAGCTTTTACCAAGGGGCGGGCAATCCGGCGCTGCCGCCTTATGTCTATATTGGCAATGATAGTCGGCACCCTGGGGCGGGTTTTTTTGCCAAGAAGCATGGGCCTTTGATGGTGAACAATCCTGAGGCGGGCCTGCAAAATGTGAAGATGGCGAAGGGGGTGACGGAGGAGCGATTTGAGCTGCGTCGTGATCTGGCGGCGACTCTGGATGCGGAGTTCCAGGC
>JAOZVT010000798.1 GCA_025869455.1 Prosthecobacter sp. | reverse complement strand
GTAACTCACCTCCAAGGTATGATTGGCATAGACCCAGTCGGCATAATCTTTCTTGATGCTCGTATAGGTACTGGACTTCATCGCTGCTCCTGGCAGATCCGTGTATTCAGCCCCATCTTCCGGCGCAGACTCCCAGGAGGAAAGGTTCACATCACGTGGAATATCCACAAACTTGTCCCAAAGGACACGCTGATTGTTAATATCAATCAGGTTGACCAAAGTAATGTTGCTGCGGCCACTGATCTTTCGGCGCGTGTCATCAAAATTCACCTCAGCGCTGCGCAAAATGGCAGGCACATAACAAAGAGTATCGGAAGAAACTTCGGAAGCTAAAAAGTACTCCGCAGTCCCCTCTGGCAGACGCGGCTTGATGGTATTACGATCTGCCGCAGGCGCAGCCGTGGCCCCTGGCGGTAAGAACCCATCATCTTCACCGCTGGCCACCGCCTGCTTAGCCGGACGAAGCGGGTCCATGAGACGTTTTACCTGATCCCGTGCCAGAGGCCCACTGAGATAACTCATGATCCAGCGGACGTGAAACACCACCGGCCCGTCTTCATGCACGTTGTTCATCAGGAACACACGATTTCCCAGACCTGAAATGGCCACCTCTAGCGTCTTACGATCCAGCGTCCCGCCACTGCTGCTGATGGCACCTTCCAGCCCATCCAGCAGGCGCGCTTTATCGCGCTCCGTCTGCAGGCGGCCGATCCACCAGGTACCGATATTCGCCAGCGCCTTGTAGTCCAGATCCACCGGGTTCTGCGTGGCTACCAGCAGGCCCAGACCAAAAGCACGCGCCTGTTTCAGCAGGATCATCAGCGGCTTCTTGGATGGCGGCATCGCGCTCGGTGGCAGGTAACCGTAGATCTCATCCATGTAAAACATGGCGCGGAGAGAGGTGGTGCCCTGCTGGCTACGCATCCAGCCTAACAATTGATTCAACAACAAGGACACAAAGAACATGCGCTCGCTATCGCTCAAATGCGCAATGTTAAAGATGGTGATGCGCGGTTTCCCCTCAGGCGTGTAATACATGCGCTGGATGTCCAGCGGCTCCCCCTCCAGCCAGGTGGCAAAACCTGGAGAGGCAATGAGGTTGTTCAGCTTCATCGCCAAAGCAGAGCGCTTGGACTCAGGACAAAAAGTCTCAATATCCACCACCCCGATCTTCCGGATCGGCGGCTGCTGGATCTGGCGGATCAGGTTTTCCAGCGAAACATTCTGCCCCTTTTTCCAGGCATAGGCGATGATGTTCGACAGCAGGATGTGCTCCGCAGATTGCACAGGATCCGCCTCGATCCCCATCAGGCCTAACAAAGAAGATACCGTGCTTTCAATCCGGTCTCCCAGAGTTTCCGCATCTTCCAGGACAGCCGCAGGCGGACAGTCCAGAGAGCTCAAAATAGAAACCGGCAGACCCGCGCTGCTACCCGGCGTGTAGATGGCCATGTCCACTGTATCCCGCAGCTTGCGAATGCGGTCCGCCCCTTGGCCCCAGTCAGCTAGCCCCTTGGTCCACATCTGTGATTGCTGGGTCGCGTAGTCTTCCACACTCACCCCTTTGCGGCGGGCATCATCCGTATTGACCCAGGGTTTAAACTCTTCCGGACTCAGGTTAGGGAAAGTCAGCAGCGCATTGCCAATGTCACCTTTGGGATCAATAGCGATGAGCGGCACCCCGTCCATAGCCGCCTCCTCCAGCAGGGCCAAACAGAGACCCGTTTTTCCAGAGCCCGTCATGCCCAGCACCACGCCATGGGTGACGAGATCCTTGGAATCATACATGATGAGGTCATCCTGAAGTTGCTTCGACTCCAGGTCGTAACCGCGCCCCAGGTAAAAGGCTCCGAGCTTCTCGTATTGATCAGGCGTGATGGTCATGGCGATGAATGTGTCCTTCCGTGGTGATACAAGTCTGGCTCAGACCAGCTGACCAGAAAAAAGTGTTAAAGAAGACGAAACGTCAGCCTATTTTTTCCCCTTTTGAGCCGCCGCCGTGAACCAGTCGCCACCGCCACCACCGCCAAAGGGATTTCCCATGCCGCCACCGCTGTTGCGATTTCGGTCTCCGCCGCCACTGCTGAAGCCCCCACGGTTACCGCCGCCTTGGCCACCCTGCCCTGCTGGGCGTGGGCCACCTGCGCCCGTCTTTTTCTCAAAGTCGGGATTGGACTTCATGCTCAGCGCGATGCGTTTCCGCTGAATGTCCACCTCTGTGACCGTGACGGTGACCTTCTGCGCCACCTTCACCACCTCTGCCGCATCCCGCACAAACGTATCGCTGAGCTGGCTGACGTGGACGAGCCCGTCCTGGTGCACGCCGATGTCCACAAACGCCCCAAAGGCCGTCACATTGGTCACAATGCCCGGCAGCTTCATGCCCACCGTCAGGTCCTTCATGTCATTGACACCCTCGGCAAAGTTGAAGGCTTCAAACTGCTTACGTGGATCGCGACCCGGCTTAGCCAGCTCGCTCACAATGTCTTGCAGCGTCGGCAGGCCCACATCTTCACTCACATACTTTTTCAGATCCAGCTTCTGGCGCAGTTCCGCCTTTTGGATCAGATCCGCCACCGTGCAGCCCAGATCTGCCGCCATCTTTTCCACCAGCGCATAACGCTCAGGGTGCACCGCGCTCGCATCCAGCGGATTCGCCGCACCGCGAATGCGCAGGAATCCCGCCGCCTGTTCAAAGGCCTTGTCACCCAGACGCGGCACCTTCAGCAGATCCTTGCGTGTCTTAAAGGCACCGTTTTCATTGCGGAAAGCCACGATGTTTGACGCATGCGTGCTGTTCAGACCCGACACGTAACTCAGCAACTGCTTGCTGGCCGTATTGATCTCCACCCCCACACCGTTCACCGCGCTGATCACCACATTGTCCAGGCTACTTTTGAGCTGGTTCTGATCCACATCATGCTGGTATTGCCCCACCCCGATGGACTTGGCATCAATCTTCACCAACTCCGCCAGCGGATCCATGAGACGCCGGGCGATGGAGACCGCCCCGCGCACCGTGATGTCGTGATTCGGGAACTCCTCACGCGCCACCTCACTGGCGCTGTAAATGGACGCACCGCTTTCATTCACCATCAGCACGGGGATGGCCTTGGGCACGCCGATCTTCTTGATGAAAGCCTCCGTCTCACGGCTGGCCGTACCATTGCCAATGGCGATGGCTTCGATCTTAAAACGCTCCACCAAATTCATGATCAGCGTCTTCGCCTGCATCAGGCTATTGCCCTCGCCTAACAAATAGATCACATCATTGAAAAGCAGCTGCCCCTGCGCATCCAGCACCACCACCTTGCAGCCCGTGCGGAAGCCTGGGTCAATGCCCAGCACACGCTTCTGCCCCAGCGGAGCCGCCAGCAGCAGCTCACGCAGATTGTCGGCAAACACACGCACCGCTTCACCATCCGCCTTCTTCTTAGACTCCAGACGCGCCTCCGTTTCCATGCTGCTGCTCAGCAGCCGCTTGTAGCTATCCGCGCAGGCCAGCTTCATCTGGTCAGAGCAGGCATTGGCCCCTTTCACAAACAGGTTCGTCAGGATCTGCACCGCCGCATCTTCCGGCGGATTCACCCGCATCAGCAGGAAGCCTTCCTTCTCACCCCGGCGGATCGCCAGCATGCGGTGAGAGGGGATGGATTTCAGCGGCTCTGACCAGTCAAAGTAATCGCGGAACTTCTGCGCATCCGCCTCCGCCTCCTTGCCATACATCACCTTAGACACCACCGTACTCTGCTCGCTATACAGCTTGCGCAGCGCCGCACGTGCATCGGCATGATCACTGATACGCTCCGCTATGATATCGCGTGCACCACTCAGCGCCTCCACCGTATCCTTCACCTTCAGCTCCTCCGTCTCCGCGTCCAGATTCACAAACTTGGCCGCTTCCTCCTCCACCTTCACCCCGTGGGTAAAGAGATTGGCCTCAATGAAATCCGCCAGCGGCTCCAGGCCCTTTTCCTTCGCGATGGTCGCCCGGGTGCGGCGCTTCGGACGGAACGGCGCAAAAATATCCTCCAGACTGTTCATCGTCTCCGCTTTATCGATCTTCGCGCGCAGCACATCCGTCATCAGATTGCGCTCTTCCAGAGACTTCACAATGGCCGCCCGGCGATCATCCAGCGCCACCAATTGTTCCATCCGCTCCTTCACATTCTGGATCTGCACCTCATCCATGGATCCCGTGGCCTCCTTACGATATCGGGCAATGAAAGGCACCGTCGCACCATCGGCAAAGAGCTTCGCCGTCGCCCCCACCTGGATGGCTCGCAGGCCGAGTTCCTTGGCGACGCGTTCGACATGATCGACGTTGATGTTCAGTTCGTTGGTAGCGGACATGGTGGAAAAAACTAGGGGGGACGATAACAAAAAAGAGAGGGACGCACCAGGAGCACGCCACGAGTTGGGAAGGCTGAGTTAGCCAAAGCGTGGGCACAGGGCAACCCCAGAGCACGTTTCAGGCGAAACTTTTGTTTCAGCCCCCACTTGACAAAGGCAGTCACCTTCCCGCGAGATCACCCCACGGACCTGCGTTCAAAGGTGATCATCCACCTCCCATTCTGAATCTTGTTAATCCTGTCATCCTGTAAATCCTGTTTAAAAAAAGCGACCCTCTTCTCCCTCCTAGGTCATTCCCAAGACATCATCATTTGTCCCCGCCATGCCCCAGCCTGCTCCCATTGACCCCACAACCCTTCCCACCCTGGCCCAAGCCACGATGGAAGCCGCCAAATTCCCCGTCTTAGCCACGGTAGAAGGAGATCAACCCCGCGTGCGTCCCGTCTCTCCGGTAAAAACCGACGGATTCATCATCTACATCGCCAATCTCCGCCGCTATGGCAAGACCACCGAACTGGCCACTAACCCGAAAGCCGAACTCTGCTATACGGATGACGACCACAACCAAGTCCGCATCACCGCACTCGCTGAAGTCCTCACCGACCGCCCCCTCATCGAAGAAATCTGGTCCGCCAATCCTCTCCTCCGCGCTTATTTAAAAGATATCAACAACCCCGAACTCATCCTTTACAAATTCACCCCCATCCGGGTGCGCTACATGAAAGAATGGGCGCTGGAGTATCATGAGGTGCCCTTGGTTTAAATCAGCACAGAGTAGAACCTGAAGTGCACGCGTCCGCGCTGGAAGC
>JAOZVT010000797.1 GCA_025869455.1 Prosthecobacter sp. | reverse complement strand
CGTGTTCGTCCCATCTCCGACTTGTCCCGAAAGGTTGCTGCCCCAAGCCCATAGGCTTCCATCTTTTTTGAGGGCAAGTGAGTGTAGAGTCCCTGCAGACACTTGATCCCAAACAGTCGTCGCATCAGCAATTTCTGGCTCATAGCGCGTTGAAATCCCGCCATAGCCCAACTGCCCAGACGCCCCTTGCCCCCAAGACCACAGACGCCCCTGAAGATCGACCGCAAGCGTATGATAAGAAGCCCGCGCCGTGCTGATTTGCTTAAACTGATAAGTACTATTGGTGAGCACAAAAGTAACCGTCACAGGAGTTGCTGCCGCATACTGACCATCACCAAGTTGCGAAATCTGAATCGTAACAGCACCAGCGCCAGTGGGGGTGATGATTCCACTGACCTCATCCACCGTGGCTGGCCCAGCCAGCACCGTGTACGTCAAAGGCAGCCCACTGGAGGCTACGACAGGCAGCGTGAAAGATCCCAAATCAGATCTCTGAGGCAGGATGCTGCCCACTAGGATCTCCTGCTCTGGCCCAAGCACGGCTGTGCTGGAGGCAGATAACGCCAGGTGGAAGACTCCTTGATTGGGATCATTGCTGTAAAGATAAAGCCCCGCCGAATGGACACCTGCCTTGCGCGGAGAGAAGCGAACCACAAAGGGGACAGCCTCAGTGCTATCAATCTTGGCCCCAAGGGGGGAGGAAACCACCGTAAACGCCTCCGCATCCTGACCAAACATCATCACGTCCACCACATCCAACGTGGTCCCCCCAACAGCATTGACGATCTTAAAGACCTGATCCACCGGATTTGTATCGAGCGCATGACTGCCAAATGAGATAAGCGCGCCAGAAGCTAGGTTTTGATCAGCCGCGTCCTGCACCACGATTTGCGGCGCATCCCCTTTCACATTGAGGCTGACCTCCCTGAGGAGGACTTCATCGTCCAGACTCTGCGTGAAAGTCACATCCGCCTCGTAAGCACCCATTTCCAGATCAGCCACCGCCCCAGTCAGCGATACCACCACCGCCACCTCGGCCCCAGCCGCCAGGGTGCCTGAAGCAGGCTCCACTTGTACCCAAGGCTGATCTGCTATCGCATTCCAGACAAAAGACTCTGCGCCATTATTTGTTAGGGTATAAGTCTTCAAGTTTGGATCGAAAGGTCCCCCCAGGAAACCTTCCGCCACTAAGGGCTCCACCGGGGAAGCCAAGAGCCCACCTGACCAGGTGCCACCACTGATGATCAACGAATAAGCCTGTGATTCTGAGGAAAGAGTGCCCGTATGATCCACCGTAACCACGTACTCACCAAATAGACTCGGGCTGGGGATCAAAACCTGCTCGACATTATCCACAGTATTGACCCCCGTCGTGGCGAGGGCGGTCAAATTGGCATTGGTCCAATCCCCCACATAAGGCATCACAAAGGGCAAATGAGAGCTGCCATTGGGAGCCGTAATTTTCAGGTTCAGGTCATTGACGAGATCACGAACACGATTGTCATGAGAAGAGTTTCCACTGCCAGCGGGGTCCGTCCAGCAAAGCGTCACCCGGATCGGGCTGACCCCATCCCAACGGAAGCTAAGCAGATTCGTGCTGCCCTGATTTAAGACCGTCTCCGTCATCTGCTGCCGATTTAGATTATCCGCCTCAGCTTTGATGAGTTCAGCCGCCGCTTTGGTATTCATCAAACCCCAGCCGTATTCATAATCAGGCCCAGAACGCCCAATGTCATCAGCCGTGTGAATGATGAGTGCCTTCAGCGTGCTCGCACGCATGGCCTGCCCGGGGAAGCGCTGCTGAAAATATTGCTGCAAAAGCAAGGCAGAGCCACTGGCACTAGGGGTAGCCATACTTGTGCCACTATAGACGCCATAAGCGCTATCCGAGATCGAAAGTGCCGAGGTTAAACTCACCCCATTGGCCACCACATCCGGTTTAATACGCCCATCATCCGTAGGCCCCGTTGAGCTAAAATCCGCCAGCGTGCCCACAACAGGGTTTCGAATTCCACTACTCAAAGCATCATTCGTCGCACCGATGGTGATGACGTTTTTACAACTCTTCTCGCTGTCCAACAAATCGTAGCCCGCTTTATAGCTCGTATCACTAGCTGGATGCTGAGCAGGATCATAAGCCTGACTCCCTCCCGAGGCAAGATACCAAGTCCCGCCAGTCGAAGGCGGACCATCATTGCGGTCATTACCAGCCGACATAAAGGGCAGGAAGTAAGGCAGATTATACAGCAGCCCATCCAACACAACGCTGGAGGAGTCATAGCGGCCAAATCCGTCCTCAATGTCATTGGCTGGATTACCATCATCAGAAAAGAGACCATACCAAGTAGCGGACTCGGGCCGCCAGCCGCTGATGACCCCGTAGGAATGATTAGAGATGTAAATCTTCCCCGTCTCACCAACAGTGACCGCCCCAGCCGCGATCATTTCTGAATTGTCATTGTTGGAGTCATAGGCATCAATCACCGCTTCAGGAGCCATGCCCAAGGCGGGAGCTGATACTCCCTGCCCTAAAATGGTACCCGCAACGTGTGAGGCGTGATCACTGAGGATGCTGGTGCCATCCACCACCGTCACCCGACTCCCTGGGCCAAACTCCTGATGCGTCACGCGTGGCACACCACTCGCCTCCCAGAGCCCCAGTTTCATGCCGCTACCAGTGACATTAAAGGGCATGGTCGAACGTACTAAATTGGTACCAATGCTGATAGCGGAATTCACATTATGATCCGCACGATAACGAGGCCGATCCCCATCAAAGCCCACCAGCACAATACGCTTTCCTCCTGGTTCATGGATGACCAAAGGGATTCCTAATCTCTCCGCCTTCTGCCTGGTTGATTCCATCTGAAGGCGCTCCAAACGCTGAACCTCCTTCACCACTTCAGCCCGCTTTTTCGGGTCCGCAAGATCCAGCTTCTGAGAAAGCAAGGCCGCGATATCCGCCATGTCCGATTTGGAATCCGCTACCGCAGCGGAAGACTGGGCAGATGCCCCCACCACTGATCGTGGGGATGAGTCGGGCTCTTCGACAGTAACAACCACATCATTCTCTTGGGACTCCACAACACTGGCATCAGAAACCTGCGTGCCCGCCATTGCAAACGGGGCTGACGTCGGTGTTGTGATCCCTTTCTTTTCACCAACCCCCTCCAAGTCAGCCCTTGCCGTCAACCTGTGAGTCTGGACGTGTTTTGAGATCTGTCCTTGCCCAAACTTAAAAGTAACCCCCACGACAATTGCCATTAAGCCAAATGCAAAAATGAGGAGAATACGAGGCTGAATTTTCACGCCGCGCTTTTATAAAACCACCTCCATTGGAGCAAGATAAATACGTAAACGAATAAAAAAATTACGTATCCACACTCATACCCCACACATTAAACCCGAATTCCGAGATTCAGCACGAGACAGCGGAAAAAAACCTGCGTATCAGACAGTTCGGAGACTGCAGGACTGCATTTGATAAGGCACGCCCCCCATAAGGGCAGGACTTGCAACCATTGACCGCGATCTATTGCCGAGTTCGGAAAAAAACAAAGGGCAGATCCGAAGATCTGCCCCTAGAAGATGCAAGCTTTTAGAGTTTCTTTTAATGCTGGCCGCAGAACTCTTCAAAGCGGTCCATACCCGCGTTGATGACATCCAGACCCGTCGCATAACTAAAACGTACCGTGTACTCCGCACCAAAGGCAACCCCTGGAACAGCAGCGACCTTGCCCTTGCTCAGCAACTTCTCACAGAAGTTCACTGACTTGATCCCAATCGGCTCAATACCCACCAAGAAATAGAACGCGCCCTGAGGCTCGATGACCTGGACATTCTTGATCGCCTGAAGACGGCTCAGCATGTATTGACGACGCACATCAAACTCATCGCGCATGTCGGCCACGATCTGCTGATCTCCCTGAAGAGCCGCAATAGCTCCATACTGAGCAAAGGAGGTCGGATTGCTCGTCGTGTGGCTCTGGATGGTGTCGATGGCGTCCGCAATCTTTTTCGGAGCGGCAGTGTAACCCAGACGCCAACCCGTCATCGCATAAGCCTTGGAAAAACCATTGATCGTGATCGTGTGATCAAAGATTTCCTTGCTGATGCTAGCAATGCTGACGTGCTTGTTTTCACCATAAACCAGCTTCTCATAAATCTCGTCGGACAGGATCAGAATATCTTCTCCAGCGGCGATTTCGCCAATGGCCTGAAGCTCCTCTTTGGAATAAACGGAGCCTGTTGGATTGCCGGGGCTATTGATGATGATCAGCTTGGTCATCGGGGACATGGCGTCCTCAAATTCTTCAGGTGTGATTTTCCAGTCGTTCTCCAGCTTCGTTTCCACGATGACGGGGATACCGCCCACCATTTTCACCATTTCTGGGTAGCTCGTCCAGTAAGGCGCAGGAATGATGACCTCATCACCTGGATTCACCACAGCCATGATCGCATTGAAGCAGCTATGCTTAGCCCCACAATTCACGCTGATCTGGGAAGGATCATACTGAAGGCCATTATCAATGAGAAACTTAGCAGCAATGGCTTCGCGCAATTCGATCAAGCCAGCGCTTTCGGTATAACGAGTTTTGCCTGTGTTCAGGGCCTCAATGGCAGCAGCGGTGATGTGATCAGGCGTATTGAAGTCAGGCTCACCAGCGCCAAAGCTCAAGACATCCACACCCTGCTTCTTCAGCGCCTTGGCCTGGCTGGTGATGGCTAAGGTCATGGAGGGCGAAAGTTCGGCGATATTATTGGCGATGAAGTCCATAGTGGGAAAAGGTGCGAATCTGAATGGTTGTGCGGGTTTCCCCGGCAAGGGCTGGCTAAAAAGGAGCGGGGAGCGAGTTTGTCAACGATGGTGGTGGATCACTCTGCATCATGGAGCGCAACTTTCCTCTGTCTTCATAAAATAACAAAGACTCAAGACCATCTAGATCTGAACGGAACCCCAAAGACCCCATCCAATTTTTCTGTAGGAAAATCAACAAGCAGATAGCGCCTCCAAAAAGTTGACCCAAAAGTCATCTCAACTTATTGCAGTGAATTTGACCTCCGTAGACCAGTACTGTGAGATGCGTATATTTTTTTCCATGACAACCAATGACGAATCCTGCCTCTTAATGACCATGGCAGATAGCTTGAAACTCGCCCCAAGAGCAAACG
>JAOZVT010000796.1 GCA_025869455.1 Prosthecobacter sp. | reverse complement strand
CGATCTCGCTGCAAGAACTATTCCACACGCCTATTTATCCCATGTCTGTCACCATCGCCGGAACCGTCGCCCTGGACAACGTCAAGACCCCTCAAGATGCCCAGGAGAATCTTCTCGGTGGCTCCGCCTCGTACGCAGCCCTGGCCGCTAGCATTTTTACTCCCGATGTCCACCTCGTGGGCATCATCGGTCATGACTTCCCCCAGGCTCACCTGGACCTGCTAAGCAGCAAAGGCATTTCCCTGGACGGCCTGGAACGCAGCAGCGGGGCCTCCTTTACGTGGAGTGGTGAATACCACGACGATATGAACAGCCGCACCACTCACAATGTGGCGATCAACGTGCTGGAAACCTGGATCCCAAAGCTCACCCCGACAGCCTCTGCGGCCAAAATCGCCGTGCTGGCCAACATGAGCCCTGACAATCAACTCCAGACCCTGGAACAATGCACGGGTGCAGACTTCGTCACCGCCGACACGATGGACCTTTGGATCAGCATCGCCAATGAGCGCCTGCATGATGTCCTGAAAAAGATCGACCTCCTGGTCATCAATGACGGTGAAGCCAAAGAATTCGCTGGCACCACCAATCTGGTGGAAGCCGGACGCCGCCTCCAGGCCAAAGGCCCACGTTTTGTCATCGTGAAACGCGGTGAACACGGCAGCTTCCTGTTCGGCGAAAACAGCGCCGATTTCTTCGCCTGCTCAGCTTACCCGCTCCATTCCGTTTTTGACCCCACAGGCGCAGGTGATTCCTTCCTGGGCGGCTTGTCTGGCTGGCTTTCTGCCAATGGCAAAACCAAGCCTACCTTTGCCGACCTGAAAACCGCTGTCGTCCACGGCAGCGTCACCGCCAGCTACACCTGCGAAGCCTTCAGCACGCACAAGCTGCAAACCGTGAGCAAAGAGGATGTGACGAGACGCATTGCCGAATTGCAGGCTTTCACAAACTTCTAAGCGTAGCTGATATTGGCCGTGATTGGCTAATGGTTTGCAGCCGTTATCAATCAACAGCCCCCTCAACGCGCGCAGCGCACACCCTCGCAATCTTCTATGTGGCAGACCATCCAGACCTTTCAGGACATCAAACTCGAAAAGACAGCCGACGGCATCGGCAAGCTCACCATCAATCGGCCTGAAGTGCGCAATGCCTTCCGTCCGCAGACGGTGAAGGAGATGCTCATCGCCCTGGACCTGCTGCATGAAGATCGCGATGTCGGAGTGATCATCCTTTGTGGTGAAGGCCCCTTAGCCTTTTGCTCCGGTGGCGATCAAAAAGTGCGTGGGGATGCTGGCTACATCGGTGACGATGGTGTGCCGCGTCTGAACATCCTGGACGTGCAACGCAAGATCCGCACCCTGCCAAAACCCGTGGTCGCCATGGTCGCTGGTTACGCCATCGGCGGCGGTCACGTGCTGCACATCGTCTGTGATCTCACCATCGCAGCCGATAACGCACGCTTCGGCCAAACCGGCCCCAAGGTGGGCAGTTTCGATGGCGGCCTCGGCAGCAGTTATCTGGCCCGCATTGTCGGTCAGAAGAAAGCGCGTGAGATCTGGTACCTCTGCCGTCAGTATGATGCCCAACAGGCCCTCGACATGGGCTTGGTGAACACCGTGGTGCCTCTCGACCAACTCGAAGAAGAAACCCTCAAGTGGTGCCGCGAGATCCTGGAGCACAGCCCCCTTGCCCTCCGCTGCCTCAAAGCCTCCCTCAATGCCGATTGCGACGGCCAGATGGGTCTCCTCGACCTCGCCGGTAACGCCACGCTTCTCTACTACATGAGCGAAGAAGCCAAAGAAGGCAAAAATGCCTTCGTCGAAAAACGGAAACCCGACTTCAGCAAGTTCCCAAGGCTGCCTTGATCCGACAAGAGCAGCAGGCGTATCAAGTCTAACCTACTTTGAAAAACGGCGACTGGCTCTTTCCAAGGCACGTCGTTCTTCATCGGTTAGGCTGCTCATGCCAAAGTCGTTGATCTTATCGAGGATGGGATCAATCTCATCCTTCATCAGATCCACCAAGGGGTCATTGCGCGGATTCTCTTTGCGCACGGCTTCCATATCCACATCCACGGCGGGGCGGCGTTTCCTTTGGGCATGGGCCAGGGCGGGTTTCCGGCGCAAACTGGAGCCAGCGGCTTGTTGCGGCGAGGTCAGTAGATGCAAGGGGACTCCACCATAACCAAGAGAACGGGCAAAATACCACCCAGCGAGAGCACCGCCGAGATGGGCAAAATACGCCACATCCTCCAGGGCTAACCAAGCTGGGAAGTGACCAAAGAGAGTGATGCCTGCCAGCACCACGTTTGCCACAATCAGCACCTTGATGAAGGTCCAAAGTCGCACGGACAGGAATGGTACTTCCACCTCCGGCATGGCTATTCCGTAGGCTAAGAGCAATCCCAATACCGAAGCAGAGGCACCCATCAGAGAATCTGAAGTGGTCTTCAAAACATAGGCTGAAATCGCCATCTCCACAGCCGCCCCCACCAAACCTGAGAGGACATACATCAGCAAGAAATTACGCCCCCCATAGAGATCCATCACCCGCCTCCCAGCAAACCACAGAATGAGCATGTTTCCCACAAATGCCCCCCAACTGCTGTGGACAAACATGTAGGTGAAAGGGGTCCAAAAGTGCCCGGCGATGAGTTCATCCACGCTTACTCCCCCCAGGGGACGAACGAAAGCTCCCGTCAGAACATCATGAACCCAGGCTCCCTGAAAAATCCACTGAATGACGAATACCAGGATATTCAGACCCAACACCGCATGAAAGGCCGTCAATCCACGTAACCGCTGGCCAAAGCTCGGAGGCCCGGCGCGCATGTAATCGCGATCATCAATGGACATAAGAACGGAAGAAGTAGGACGAGATGGAAGTTAAAGTCATGGAACACATGTTATACGTGCTTCAAACTCTAAACTGACAACCACTCAACATATTCCAAATGCCGCTTCGCGTCCATCCTTCTGATGATCTCATCGTCGCCCTGCAGGACCTGCCCGCAGGAAAATCGGTCGCGCTAGGCACGGAAGAATGGATTTTGAGAGAGGCGATTCCAGCTAAACACAAGTTTGCTGCGCGCGACTTTGCCCAGGGAGATCTGGCCACCCTGTATGGCGTGACGGTGGGTCGGGCCACGCAGCCAATACCTGCGGGTTCACTGATCCACACGCAGAATCTCAAACACGAAGCCGCCGCCTTTACAGGCAAACAGCAGAGTTATCTGTGGACACCACCAGAGATCAGCCGCTGGCGTGGACGCACCTTTCAGGGGTACAAACGCGACCAAGGCCCCGCTGGCACGGCCAATCACTGGCTCGTCATTCCGCTCGTCTTTTGTGAAAACCGCAATCTCGGCTTCATGCGCCAAGCTCTCACGCGGGCACTGGGTTATGCGCAAAGCTCGCCTTATGAACGCTACGCTCAGCATTTGGCTGAGAGTTATCGCCAAGGACTCGCCTCTTCAGATTTAGGAGAATCCGGCCTGGATTCGCTGCCATCCCCTACCCCGCTTTTCCCCAACGTCAGTGGTGTCAAATTTCTGGAACATGGACTCGGCTGCGGCGGCACACGACAGGATGCCATCGCCCTTTGCAACCTCCTCGCGGGTTACATCGCCCATCCGAATGTGGCGGGAGCCACCATCCTCAGCCTAGGCTGTCAGCACGCGCAGGTCAGCTTATTGGAGGAAGCTTTGACAAAATGGCACCCTCAATTCAACAAGCCGCTACTCATTTTCGAACAGCAAAAAAGCAGCTCCGAGCGTGACATGATGGCCCGCGCCATCCGGGCGACTTTTGAGGGAATCGCCAAAGCCAATCTGCAAACTCGAGTTCCATGCCCCCTTTCTGACCTCATCGTGGGGGTCGAATGCGGAGGCTCTGATGGCTTCTCAGGCATCTCCGCAAACCCCGTCATCGGCCAAGTGGCGGATTTACTGGCCGCCTTGGGTGGTGCCCCCGTCCTCTCTGAGTTTCCCGAGCTCTGCGGTGTGGAGCAGAGCCTGTGTGACCGTTGTGTCTCCCCTGCTTTGGCGGATCGTTTTGTGCAATTGATGCGGGCTTATGAAGGAGCTGCGCAGGCTTGCGGATCCGGCTTTGATGCCAACCCTTCCCCAGGCAACATTCGCGACGGTCTCATCACTGATGCGATTAAGTCCGCAGGCGCAGCCAAAAAAGGTGGCACCGCCCCCATTGTGGATGTGCTGGACTATGGCGAACCCATCCGCCAGCACGGCGGCCTAACCTTGTATTGCACACCAGGAAACGATGTCGAATCGACGACGGCTCTCGCGGGCGGAGGGTGTAACCTCATGCTCTTTTCCACAGGCCTAGGCACACCCACGGGCAATCCCGTGTGCCCCACGCTCAAAGTCGCCACCAACAGCGTACTCATGCAGCGCATGAGTGACATCTTAGACTTCGATACAGGCCCCGTGATCAACGGAGATCAAACCGTTCCCCAGATGGCTGAAAGCCTCCTGGAAATGTGCATCGCCACCGCCAGTGGCGACTACACCCCCAAGGCCGTAGCCTTGGGGCAAGACGACTTTCTTCCCTGGAAGCGAGGTGTCTCTTTGTAAGTTATAGGACACTTACTTTTTAACTATCTTGATGAAGAATGTTGCCTCAAGGACCGCCTGCTGAGGCACTTCATGAACTGTGTTTTCAGCCAATTCAATCCCTGGACGATTTTCCGCCAGTTTACGAAGGAGTGCACTTTTGACAGCAAAATTTACATTTTGGGGAACCACACCATTCTGATCAGGCAATAAAATTGCCATAACAACTCCTAAAACAGCCCCGTCATCGTTGCAAACGGCTCCACCAGAATTACCATTTTGAATTGGCACGCTGAATTGAATACAGCCATTACCACCAGCCTCTCCACCATCCAGACCAGAAAGACTACCTTTCGTGAATTTAGGAGAGGATCCCAACTTACCGGACAAAGGAAAACCAATGGTAAATAGATCTACTCCTAACAGATACTCACCTTCATATAGATAGAGAGGTTTAGTTTCCGCATCTATCTTAACGATGGCCAAATCATTTTTTTTGTCCCTCGCAATCACTTCAGCCTTGTAAGGTTTTTTGTCTAGATAGACCCAAACCTCAGAAGCATCACTTACAACATGGTCAGATGTTGCAATGTACCCATCCTTACTGATAGCAAAACCCGTCGCAGAACTAGTTCCGGCAATACCAGACTCGTTCTCTTTCTCTT
>JAOZVT010000795.1 GCA_025869455.1 Prosthecobacter sp. | reverse complement strand
CTTCCGGGAGCTGATACACACGCTCCACATAGACACGCCCGGTATTCGTAAAGAATAACAAGAAGTCATGCATGTTTGCACTGAACAGGCTTTCCACGAAGTCGTTCTTATCTTCCTTCGTGGCGGCCTCTCGGGCCTCCATGCCTTTCAAGCCTTTGCCGCCGCGTGCCTGCAAGCGATATTCACCCGTCAGCGTACGCTTCACATAACCAAAGTGAGTCAGAGTAACGATGTTCGCATCATTCGGGATGAGATCAATCGTCTCAATGCCACCACCCGCCGCATCAATGCGGGTATAACGGGGTGTTCCATGCTTGGACTTGATGGCCTGAAGCTCATCTTTGATGATGTCCAGAACACGCTGTTCCTTAGCCAAAATGTCCATCAGATCAGTGATGGTAGCCAGCAGCTCATCATAGTCCGCCTTGATCTTGTCACGCTCCATGCCCGTGAGCTGATAGAGACGCAGTTCCAAAATCTGATCCACCTGCGTATCTGAGAAGACATAACGATCTCCCTGAATGCTAGGCTGGTTGCGAATCAAAATGCCCAGACGTTCTGCCGTAGCCGTGGAGAACTGATAAGCTTTCAGGCCCATCCGCGCTTCGTCGCGATTGCGGCTATCCCGGATGATCTTGATAAAGTCATCCAGGTGCCCCAGAGCCAGCAAGTAAGCCTCCAGTTTTTCGGCTTGTTGCTCAGCCTTCCGCAGCAAGAAACGAGTGCGGCGAATGATCACCTCA
The DNA here is from genome assembly GCA_025869455.1 of Prosthecobacter sp. Classification (GTDB taxonomy): domain Bacteria; phylum Verrucomicrobiota; class Verrucomicrobiia; order Verrucomicrobiales; family Verrucomicrobiaceae; genus Prosthecobacter. Next base: position 4,506 of record JAOZVT010000795.1, on the reverse strand, counting down.
CGACGATGCTCAATGTAGCAAGCAATAGCGTCCTTGATGCTCAGCACGCGTGGGCGGCCACCATCGATCGCCAGCATGTGAATGCTGAAGCTGCTCTCCAGAGCGGTAAATTTATACAGGTTATTCAGCACCACCTGCGGGCGGGCATCACGCTTCAGATCCACCACCACGCGGGTGTTTTCATCCGACTCATCCCGCACAGAGGTGATGTCTGAAATGATCTTCTCATTGGCCAATTCAGCAATGCGCTTCACCAGCTCCGCACGGTTCACGTTATACGGGATTTCCGTGATGATGATCTGCTCGCGGTTGTTATTTTCCACGATCTCCGCCTGACCACGCACACGCACGCTGCCATGACCGGTTTCCATGTATTCACGGATGCCATCCAGACCGTGAATCACGCATCCCGTTGGGAAATCAGGACCTTTGATGAACTGCGCCAATCCACTGTTCGTGATCGCTGGATTATCAATCTGCGCACAGACACCATCCACGATTTCACCCAGGTTATGCGGAGGCATATTCGTGGCCATCCCCACCGCGATCCCCGTACCGCCGTTAACCAAAAGGTTAGGAAAAGCTGCCGGGAACACCGTCGGCTCCGTCAAACGTTCATCGTAGTTAGGCACGAAATCCACCGTGTCCTTCTCCATGTCAGACATCAGCGTACCACCCAGCGGCGTCATACGGGCTTCCGTATAACGCATGGCTGCCGGAGGGTCACCTTCCACCGAACCGAAGTTCCCCTGGGGATCAATCAACGTCTCCCGCATGGCCCATGGCTGGCCCATGTGGACCAGAGTCGGGTAAATGACCGCTTCACCGTGCGGGTGATAGTTACCTGAGGTGTCACCGCAGATCTTCGCGCACTTCATCTGCTTCTTCGGCGGATAAAGCCCCAGCTCATGCATCGCGTAAAGGATGCGGCGTTGAGAAGGCTTCAGCCCATCTCGCACATCTGGCAGCGCACGAGAGATAATGACTGACATCGAATAATCAAGAAAGGAGTTCTTGACCTCGTCAGCGACTGAGATGGGACGGGTATTGGATTCTTGCATGAACGAAAGGAGAAAAAGGCTAGGCTAGTGAGCTAAAGGCTAAGGGCAAAAAAGCTCGGTGATTACACATCCAGATTGCGCACATTCAGGGCATTCTCTTCGATGAAGTGCTTCCGTGGTTCGACCACATCCCCCATCAAAATAGTGAAGATGCGCTCGGCTTCTTGAGCATTGCTTTCGTCGAGTTTGATCTGAAGCAACGTACGCTTATTCGGGTCCATGGTGGTCTCGAAAAGCTGCTTCGCATTCATTTCCCCCAGACCTTTGAATCGCTTGATTTCCATGCCGCGTTTCCCGATCTCCATCACCTTGTCCAAGATGCCTGGAATGCTGAAAACAGGATGCAATTTCGCATGATCACCTTCGCCTTCGATGATCTCAAACAGAGGCTTATCCTGGCTGCTAAAATGGTCCACATGCAGGCCCAATTCATCGAGCTGCTGGAAACGTTTTTTCATGCCTTGCGCCTCATGAATTTCGATCAAGCGAGCGCGGCGATGCACCTTCGGGGTAGCCACTGGATTGCCATTGGCATCCTCGCTAACCTCAGGTTTACCAAAGAGATGCAGGTCATGATTTTCACGAGCAAAAGCAGATAGCTGCTCATTGCCCAGGAAGTACAAGATGCTCGCTTCATTGCCCTCACGGATGGACACAAGGTAATGCGGCAGATTGCCCGTCACCGAATCACGTGCCTGCAAATAGGCTTCAAAATCACCCCCATGACGGCGGATGATATCAGCAAATTTGGCCACCGGCACCAGCAGTTCCAAAATGGATTGCAGGCGCTCATCTGCCACCGTACTGCCGTCAGCAATGTTCTTCAGGCTGATCTCACCAGAGCCCATTTCCAAAAGCATCGCATCCATCTCAGCGTCATCCTGCACGTATTCTTCACGCTTCTTACGCGTGACCTGATACAGAGGCGGCTGCGCCACATAAATGTGCCCACGTTTCACCAGTTCCGGCATCTGCCGGAAGAAGAAGGTCAGCAGCAGGGTGCGGATGTGAGAGCCATCCACGTCAGCATCGGTCATGATGACGATTTTGTGGTAGCGTAGCTTTTCCAGATTGAAGGAGCCTTCCACCTCACTATCACCACCGATCCCCGTCCCAATCGCGGTGATCATGGTCTGCACTTCCTTGTTTTGCAGCACCTTTTCCAGACGCGCTTTCTCCGTATTGATCAGCTTTCCACGCAGGGGCAAAATGGCCTGATTATGCCGATTCCGGCCCATCTTGGCCGAGCCACCAGCCGAGTCACCTTCGACAATAAACAATTCAGTTTTCGTCGGGTCACGCTCAGAGCAGTCGGCCAGCTTACCGGGCAGGCCGCCGCTGCTCATGGCGTCTTTACGGATCGCCTCACGCGCCTTGCGGGCCGCTTCACGTGACTTAGCCGCGATGATGATGTTATTGATCACCGTCACCGCAATGTCTGGCGTCTCATCAAAGAAACGCATCAGGCCTTCATAAACGATGGAGCTCACCACGCCTTCCACTTCACCATTGACCAGTTTGACCTTGGTCTGGGAGTTGAAACGCGGGTTCGGCAGCTTAACACTGAGCACACAGATCAGGCCTTCGCGGCAGTCATCGCTCTCAATGTCCGGCAGCTTGTCCTTAAAGCTCTTCGGATTGTTATTGATGTAAGCCTTCACCGCACGTGTCAGGGCCGCCTTCAGACCACTGTAATGCGTGCCTCCATCCGGGTTAGGAATGGCGTTGGCAAAGCACAGTGTCTGTTCATTCAGGCCCTTGTTCCACTGCAAGACACAGTCCACCAAAATGAACTTATTCTTATCATCAATGACCACTTCACGCCGTCCTGCTAGAGCGATCGGCTCAGGATGGATCTTATCCTTGTCAGAGCCAAGCTCGCGCACGAACTGCTTCACGCCTTCCTTGTAAAACAACACCTCTTGGCGTTCTGGACTAGGCCGCTCATCCGTCAGAATGATCTTGATGCCAGGGTTCAAGAACGCCAGTTCACGCAGACGGACCTGGAGTCGCTCAAAGCTAAACGTCGTGGTCACCGTGAAGATGGTGGCGTCAGGGAAGAATGAAATCTTCGTGCCCGTGGAGGTCGGATCATCCAGATCCCCGAGGACGGACAGCGGCTCCGTCGTAATCCCGCGCTCAAAGCCAATGGAGTGGATCTTGCCATCACGGAAAACCTCGCACTTAAACCAATCCGAAAGGGCATTCGTACACTTCGCCCCCACACCGTGCAGACCGCCTGAGAACTCATACGCACCATCGCCGAACTTACCGCCCGCGTGCAGGCTGGTCAGCACCAGTTCCACGGTAGGAATGCCCGCCTTCGGGTGCATTTCCACCGGAATACCACGCCCGTCATCCTGAATGCTGATGGAGCCATCCGTGTGAATATTGATCCAGACGTTTTTACAGTAGCCCGCCAAATGCTCATCGATGGAGTTATCCACCACCTCAAACACGCAATGGTGCAACCCGCGCTCATCAGGATCTCCGATGTACATCCCTGGGCGGAGACGCACCGCTTCCAGCCCTTCCAGCTTCTGAATTTGGTCGGCACCGTAGGCCTGATCAGCGGCTACGGCAGTGGAGTTTGACTCGATCGAATCAATGATTTCTTCTGGCATATAAATTGTCGGTTGTCCATCGCCTGAGTCTGTCCAAAAACCCACTTCAGAAACGCGCTCGATGGTGAGATTCCCAGGGTAGCAAGCTGGCCCCTCGTGCCAAGGTTTTTTGACGAAAAAAACACGATTTTTCACCCACCTCTTTTTGCCCCTGAAAAAACACCCTCAAAGCCAGTAAAATAGGGTGTTCCACGCGTTTTCAAAACCACCCTTTTTTTTACCCAATATCACCCTTCTCGCCATCCGCCTCCAGCACACGCTCAAAACCACCTCCAAAAGCCCAATGCCTAGGCCAAAAGCAGAAAAAGGAAGGCCCCTCAACCGCCCACAAAAAAGCCCCTCGCTCAGGTGACTGAGACGAGAGGCTGAAAGCTCTGGCTAACTTCCGCACTACTTCACCTGCCAGTGCGCATCAAAAAAGTCCGCCGCCACCACCTTCCCTGCGCTTTCCGCATCCGGTGCCTGGGTGATGTCCAAAATAGCCCAATCCGGCAGCTTCGGGTTTTGTAGGGAATTCGTGCGGTCATGCGCCTCCCGGAAGGTGAGGCCGGAATTCAGGATGATGCAGCTCTTCGGTGCCAGAGGATTCGGGTAGATCATCACCGGCACATGCGTGCTAGCACTCACGGAGTGACTCCCCACGGCCAGCTTGTCCTTAGACCAGGAAAGCGGCAGTTTGCCCGCGCCATCAGCCTTCAGAACCTTCGCCATCAGGGGATTCGACACCGCATCTCCCCACAGCACCAGCGTGTACTTTTGCATATCCTCAGGGCTGACCTCCGCCGCTTTCTTCACCGGCACGTCAGATCGGAAGAGCACAC